>NZ_MVPX01000479.1:0-9527 GCF_002043085.1 Gordonia sp. i37
GCGGAGCCGGTGAGCATGCCGCGACCGAGCGGACTGTAGGGCACCACGGTCACACCGAGTTCACGCGCCGCCGGCACGTCGGCGGTCTCGATGTCGCGGCTGAACAACGACCACTCCGATTGCAGAGCGGCGATCGGATGCACCGCCGACGCCCGCCGGAGAGTGTCGGCGCCCGCCTCACTGAGGCCGAGTTCGCGGACCTTGCCCGCGGCCACGAGATCGGCCATCGCGCCGACGGTCTCTTCGATCGGCCGGGTCGGGTCCACTCGGTGCAGGTAGTAGAGGTCGATGACGTCGACACCCAGGCGTTGCAGCGACGCGTCGACACAGCGTCGGACGTAGTCGGGAGAGCCGTCGACACCGCTGGGCAATCCGGTGTCGGGATCGGTGAGAATCCCGAACTTGGTGGCGAGGACGATCTCGTCGCGGCGATCGGCGAGCACCGTCGACAGCAGCTTCTCGTTGGCGCCGCCGCCGTACATGTCGGCGGTGTCGAGCAGGGTGATCCCGGTGTCGAGAGCGTGGTGCAGGGTGGCTAGTGCTTCGTCCTGGTCGGCCGGGCCGTAGGCGAAACTCATTCCCATACAGCCCAATCCGATACCGGAGACCTCGAGGGAGCCGATGCGGCGGGGAGAGCGGGGGGTCATGGTTGGGTCCTTCCTCCGTAGGTGGCGATCTTGTATTCGGTGGCCGCGAGCGACAGCGTCAGTTCGGCGATCTGCCTGCGGATGGTGTCGCGGTGTTCGAGCAGCATGTCGAGGCGTTCGTCGACGGTGTCGTCTCCGGCATCGACGAGCTCGACGTAGTGCTGGAGATCTCGGATTGCCATGCCGGACAACCGCATCCGGGTCAAGAAGACGAGCCTGCGCATCGCGTCGGCGTCATAGATCCGGTTGCCCACGGCGTCGCGGGGGACCTCGACGAGCCCGATGCGCTCGTAGTAGCGCAGGGTGTGCGGCGAGATGTCGAGCGCCTCGGCGGCCTGCGCGACGCTCATCGGTTCGGCGATCTCGTCGAGGCCAACGAGGGAGTGGATCACCTCCACCGACAGCGGTCCGTCGAGGCCGCCGAGCGCGTCGAGCGCCTTGCGCATCAGATGTTCTGTGCTCATGGCAGCAACGCTAGGCCTTTGAGCGCGCTCGAAGGCAAGAGCGAACCTGCACGCTCTTCCGCGGGGTTTTGGTTATTCCGGCAGAAATCTCTGGGGGAGGAACCGGAAAGTAGGGGAAGAACGGTCTTCCCCTACTCTTGGGCCGCAGCCGGCGACTCAGTAGTCGCGGTCGGCCGACACCGTGGAGATCAACTCCTCCCCGGCGACGAACCGCCGGAGGTTCTCGGCCACCCACGGCGCGAGTTCTCGCGTGAGTCCCGACGACGGGTTCGCGATGTGCGGGGTGATGATGCAGTTGGGCAGCGACCACAGCGGGTCGTCGGCGGCCGGCGGCTCAGGATCGGTGACATCGAGTGCAGCACCGGCGATCTCACCACCGCGCAGTGCCCAATAGAGGGCTTGTTGATCAACGAGGGGCCCACGGGCGACGTTGACGATCCAGCAGTGCGCCGGCAGCGCGGCCAGGCTCTCGGCGTTGATCAGGTGGTGGGTTTCCGGCGTCGACGGCGCCGCGAGCACGACGTGGTCGGTGCGGCGCCACACCTCGTCCATCCGCGACGACGGCAGCGTCTCGTCGGAACCCTCGACCGGTCGGCCCGACCGGTTGACCGCGAGCACCCGCGCGCCACCGGCCTTGAGTCGCGGCGTCAGCGACGCCCCGATTCCGCCCGCGCCCACGATCGCCACCGTCGCACCCCGCAACGTGCGCACCGCAGTGTCGATGGGTTCTTTGTCCCAGTGGTCGCGAATCGACGTGTGGATCTGTCGCAGTCCGGTGAGCAGCAGCGCCAGCGCGTGCTCGGCGACGTTCTCGGCGTAGAAGCCCGACGCGTTGGTCCAGGTCCGCTTGTCGTCGAGTACCCCGGCGGTGACGAACCCCTCGATCCCGGCCGTCTTGAGCGCCACCCACTCGACGGCGTCGGGCAGCGCGGGGAAGCCGTCGGGGTCGCCGAGCCAGACCAGCACCCGCGCCTCGTCGAGTCCGACGATTTCTCCGCCCGCCTCCTCGACGGCGGCGACGACGTGCGCGTCACGGGTCGGTTCGACGGCGACCGGCACCCGCGGGGTCACGAGCGCACCTGCGCGATCTCGCGGGCCGCCGAGGTCGCGAGGCGGTCGGCGATCTCGTTGTAGTGATCACCGTTGTGGCCCTTGACCCAGCGCCACTCCACCTGGTGCCGCTTCCCCTCGTCGATCAGGCGCTTCCACAGGTCGGCGTTCTTCACCGGCTTCTTGTCGGCGGTTTTCCAGCCGTTGCGCTGCCAGCCGGCGACCCACTTCATGATGCCGTTGCGCACATAACTGGAGTCGGTGTAGAGGATCACCGTCGACGGCCGCTTGAGCGCCGCGAGACCCTCGATCGCCGCCTGCAACTCCATCTTGTTGTTGGTGGTGTCGGGCGCGGAGCCGGAGATCTCCTTCTCGGTGCCCTTGTACCGCAACACCGCTCCCCATCCACCTGGGCCCGGATTGCCCAGGCAGGCGCCATCGGTGGAGATCTCCACGACATCGTCGGAACCGGGGGTCGTGTCAGGGTCGTTCGCCATTCCTCCGAGATTACGAGACACGCAGCCCGGGACGAAACGACTAGGGTGGAGACATGCCTGTCTGGGATCCGACGCGCTATCTCCAGTTCGCCGACGCCCGCTCGCGACCGTTTCTCGACCTCATCGCGCGCGTCCCGATCGAGCCCGCCACGATCATCGACCTCGGCTGCGGGCCCGGCCACCTCACCCGCTACCTGCGTGCACGCTGGCCCGACGCGCACATCCTCGGTATCGATTCGTCGGCGGAGATGATCGACGAGGCGCTGCGCTCCAATTCCGATCCCGACGCCAACTACGACGTCCACGACGTCACGACCTGGAAGCCGTACGAGCCGGTCGACCTGATCGTCTCCAACGCGATGTTCCAATGGGTCCCGGACCAGTTCTCGGTGATCGGCGACCTCCTCGACCATCTGACGCCCGGCGGCGCCTTCGCGGTGCAGGTGCCCAACAACGCGAGTTCGGCCACCCACACGTTGCTCGACGAACTCTCCCGCGAGGAGCCCTACGCCGAGCACCTGCACGATGTGCGGCGGCTACCGACCACCGGTCCGCAGGAGTACCTGGAGTTCTTCGCCGACCGCGGCTACTCCGTCGATGCCTGGGAGACGACCTACCTGCACGTCCTCGACGGCGAGGACCCGGTGTTCGAGTGGATTTCCGGGACCGGCGCGCGTCCGTTCCTGCAAGGTCTGCCCGACGACCTCGTCGACGGCTTCACCGACGAGTACAAGGCGCGTCTGCGTGCGGCGTTCCCGTCGCGGCCCTGGGGGACGCCGCTGCCGTTCCGGCGGACCTTCGCCGTCGCCTCCCCGCAACCGCACATCTGAACTGCTCAGGTGGCGTGGGCCCCGCTCGGACGCACCCCGGTGTAGACGCCCTCGGGGCGAAACCGTAACCGCTGCGCCTGGTATTCCTCGAGCGCATGCGCGATCCAGCCCGCGATCCGCGCCAGCGCGAAGATCGTCTCGGCGGCATCCGGACGCATCCGGTACCGCAACGCCAGTGCCGCCAGCGCCAGGTCGGAGTTGACGAAGGTCGACGGCCCGAGCGCCTCGACGATCGCGGTGACCGCAGGCTGCACGCGTCGATCACCACCACCGCTGCGCGCCAGCATCTCCAGCAGCACCGTCGCCCGGGGGTCGCGGGCCCGGTAGATCACGTGGCCGGTCCCGGGGATGTGGGTGTCGGCATAGAGGGCGTCGGCGATGGCCGCGGTCGGGTCGTCGAGGGCGTCGGCGAGGAATCGGTAGGCCAATGTGGTTGCGCCACCGTGCATCGGGCCGTCGAAGGCACCGAGTCCGGCGCCGATGACTGCGTAGACGCTGCCCCGCGCGCTGGCCGCGACCCGCGCGGCGACGGTGCCTGCGGCCAGGTCGTGGTCGGCGAGCGCGACCAGTGCCGCGTTGAGCACCTTGACGGTGCGAGGTGTCGCGGGTTCGTCGGTCAGACGTGGCCACAGTCGTTGTGCCAGTGAACCTTCCGATTCCAATTCTTCTGTCGACGGCCCGGGAGCCAGTGCGTCGACGGCGGTGACGAGGACGCGAGTGGCCTTCTCGGTGACGGCTCCGGGTTCGATGTGATGGCGCAACGGATCTCGCGCCCCGAGGAGGTCGACGGTGAGCCGGATCCGGTCCAGCCCGCGCGATTTGGTTCCGGCGACACGCCGCACCGCGGCTCCGATCCCCGGCGCCGGCGCGGCCTCGGCATCGTTCCACGGTTCGCCCCAGAGCAATTGGGCGACGTCCTCATAGCTCGTCGTGCGGGCGAGGTCGGCGACGTCGCGACCACGATAGTGCAGCCGATCGTCGTGCAGATATGTCAGCTGGGTGCGGATGCGTTCGGCGACCCCGGCCGGCGGCCGATGCCGCGAGCCCTGCAGGAGCCCGTCGACCTCGTCGACGGCGAACATGCTGCCGTCGTATCCGGCGATGCGGGAACTGTGCAGGCGCCCGCGGCTGACATAGGCGTAGACGGTGGAGAGCTTGACGCCCAACACCTTTGCGACATGCTGGGTGGTCAGGTAGTCGCGCCCGTCGTGCCGGACGGGTGTCGGGAATCGGCGGGTGTGCGCGCGGGTCACACATTGATTGAATCAACATTGACCACACTGCTCAACCTCGCCACCCTGAAAGCACGGAGCCGCTGCCGGAGCGGACTCCAGCCACCGTCAGGAGTTGTGATGACCGAACCACTGATCGCCCCGCCGGGACTACACGACCTCGTCGTCGCCGACACCGAGATCGGTGACGTGCGTGGCGCCGAGGGCTTCTATCACTACCGCCAGTACTCGGCGATCGAGTTGGCGCGTACCCGCTCGTTCGAGGAAGTGTGGTTCCTGTTCCTGTACGGCCATCTGCCGACTGCCACCGAACTCGACGACTTCGTCGAGGTGGTACACCGGATGTCGGTGCTGCCGCCCGAGGTCGGGGGCATCCTCACCGCGGCGGCGCTGCTCGGCGGTGAACGGGACTCGTTGTCGGGGCTGCGTACCGTGCTGTCGGCGGCGGGCAGCGCCACCGGGGTCCGGCCGCTCTGGGACAGCGATGACGAACAGCGCCGCACCGACGCCATCCGGGTGGCCGCCCTCACCCCGACGATCCTCGGTGCGCTCGCCCGCATCCGTGCCGGTGAGGAGCCGCTGCGGCCGCGCCGCGACCTGTCGGCGGCGGCCAACTGGCTGTACCTGATCTCCGGTCGGGAGCCGACGCCGCAGCACGTGCGGGCCATCGAGCACTACCTGATCGCGACCATCGACCACGGTTTCAACGCATCGACGTTCACCGCCCGGGTCATCGCCTCCACCGGCGCCGACGTCGTCGCGGCGGTGTGCGGGGCCATCGGTTCGTTCTCGGGGCCGCTGCACGGCGGTGCTCCCGACCGCGCACTCGATGCGCTGGACGAGATCGCCGCATTCGGCGACCCCGCCGAGTGGGCCCGCCGCCAGGTCGACGAGCACCAGCGCATCATGGGATTCGGGCACGCCGTCTATCGCACGGCAGATCCGCGCGCAATGATGTTGCGGGACATCGCCGGTGAACTCGGCGGTCCCCTCGTCGAGCAGGCCGTCGCCGCCGAGGCCGCCATCACCGAGGTCCTGGCGCAGGCCCACCCCGATCAGCCGCGTTACGCCAACGTCGAGTTCTATGCCGGGGTGGTGATGGAATGCTGCGGTGTGCCGCGGTCGATGTTCACGCCGACCTTCGCGGTCAGTCGGGTCGTGGGTTGGTGTGCGAACATCCTCGAGCAGGCCCGCTCGCGCAAGATCATCCGTCCCACCGCACGGTATGTCGGTCCGCCCCCGGCCGCACCCGCCGCCGTGCCAGACTGATCGCATGGCACGACCGGTCTTTCTCCTCCGCGCGATCAACGTCGGTGGCGCGAAACTGCCGATGGCGGAATTGCGCGCCATGGCAACCGAACTCGGTGCCACCGACGTGACCACCCATATCGCGTCCGGCAATCTGATCTGCACGCCACCCGACTCCGCCGACGACTTCGCGCGCACACTCGAGGCCGCCATCGAGGACCGCTACGGCTTCTTCCGGGAGGTGATCGCCCGGTCGGCGACGCAACTGCGCGACGCACTTGAGGCCTACCCGTTCGAGGCGAGCGACGAGAAGTTCGCGCACATCTATTTCCTGACCGGTGAACCCGATACCGACAAGGCAGAAGCCTTCGTGGCCAAGGACTTCGGTGCCGACGAACTCGCGGTCATCGGCAGCGACCTGCACATCCACTACGCGGCGGGGGTCGCCGGGAGCACACTGAGCGCACCCAAGATCGCCCGGGGTCTCGGGGTGACGGGGACCGGACGCAACCTGCGGACGGTGCGCACGCTCATCGAACTCGCCGAGACCTGAAGCCGGCGCCGCCGGTCAGACGCGCAGCAGTGCCGCGGTGACGGCTTCGATGTCCTCGCGTTGCTTCGCGAACGGCGCCTCCCACAATTTGCGGGGCAATTCCTCGAGTTGTTCGACCACACCCTCGAGTTGTTGCAGGCGTTCGGTCTTGTCGTCGCCATCGAGATCGGCTGCCGCGATCAGCTGATCGTCGAGGGTGAAGACGGCGTCGTCGAGCCGGTCGCGTTCGGCCAGAGTCGCCTCGTCATGCGGGATCGCCGGATTCTGGTGCACGTCGGCAATCGCGTACCGGACCCGCCGGTGCAGCAGCGCCTCCGGTGAGGTGGCCGTCGTCCAGTTCTCCGGGGCGCGGCTCGGCCTGCCCGGGATCAGATCGGTCGACCGTGCGAACGCCCGGACCCGCTTGTCGGAATCCCAGGCGAACCAGATCGCGCCGATCAGGATGAACAGTGCGACGAAGACGATGACGCCGATGACAACGATCGCGATGGCCGACATAGTGCGACCTTAGCCCAGTCCCGTCGCGACCCTGCGCGGCTGCGGCACCGGCAGAAGGGACCACGTCATGCACGCGACTCCGGCGCATGCGCGGCGCGGACCGCAGCGGCGTTGACACGGGTGAGCACCCGATGCAGGTCCTCGAGGTCGGCGAGATCCACGCCGAGGGCGTCGACGACCGCCGGCGGGATCGTCAGCGCCCGCTCGCGCAGCGCCCACCCGCTGTCGGTGAGGGCGATGTCGACATTGCGTTCGTCGTCGTCACGGCGGCGACGTTCGATCAGCCCGTTGGTCTCCAGCCGCTTCAGCAGCGGCGAGAGCGTCGCCGAATCGAGTTGCAGCACCGCGCCGAGGTCCTTGACCGCGCGGGGCGAGGACTCCCACAGAGCGAGCATCACCAGGTACTGCGGGTGGGTCAGGCCGAGAGGCTCGAGCAGTCGGCGATAGATGCGCAGGACCGATCGGTTGGCGACGGCCAGGGCGAAACACACCTGTCGCTCCAGCAGCAACGGGTTCTCGCCGAGGTCCGGTCCGGCGACCACCTCTGGTTCGCCGATTGCCGCTTCTGCCATGTCCCTCCACCCGATGACTCCAGTGATGCTTCACATGGTAGGCCGGGCGGCCGGGGGCGGTCCGCTCGACGGTTTGCCTGCCACCCAGTCCTCGATGGTCAGTCCCCACTTGCCGAAGCGGTCGTCGAAACTGTCGGCGCGCGTGGCGGCCCGTGCCTTCTTGGCCGGTGAATAGTGACGGCCGGCCCACCGCGAGTGCGGCCGGGCCAGACGGATCGCGCCGATCCAGCCGACCGGCGGAATGAACGCGCCGACCGCGGCGGTCGAGTACTTGCCCTTCTCCACGCATACCAGGACACAGGCGATGTGGATCGGCAGCACCACCAGCACGCCCCAATTCCCGTGCAGCTGTGTGTTGTCCGTGGCGGTGGTGTCGTCGAAGGGATTGACGCCCAACGCCAACAGCCCGAGGACGGCCGTCGTCAGCGAGACCACCTGTACCGAGAGTTGCCCCTCGGTGCTCCAGTAGACGTCGCCGAGATGCAGGATCAAGGCGAACTCGTCGAGGACCAGGCTCGCGCCGACGCCGATGAGGACCGCGGCGATCAGTGCGCCCGGACGATGGCCGGCGACGGTCACCGACATCACCGCACCGACCAACAACAACACCAGCCCCGGCACGGCGTGGTGGATGTGCACGCCGCCGCGCACATTGTTGTGGAAGGGCCCTCGGCCGGCGCGGATCAACCGCGTGATGGTGCGGGTGATGACAAAGGTCAGCAGGAACGCGAGGAACAGCAACGACAGCGGCAACCGGCCCGAATGCCAGAAGGTGTCGACGGCGCTCACGGCAGCGTCAGGCGCCCGCGGTGATCCCGGTGCGGCGCTGCTCGATGATGAGGCAACGGTCCTCGACGTAGAGCAGGCCGGCCGACTCGGCGACCTCCCGGGCCTCCTGTGAAGCGATACCCAACTGCAGCCAGAGAGCGGTGGCGCCGGCGGCCACGGCCTGCCGGGCGATCTCCGGGGTGTCGGCGGACGGGCGGAAGACGTCGACGAGACCGATTTGTTCGGGCACGTCGGCCAGCGTCGGGTACACGTGCTCCCCGACGATCTCGGTGGCGGTGGGATTGACCGGGATGATCCGCCATCCCTTCGACTTCATGTACTCCGGAACCTCGTTGGCGGCCTTGGTCGGATTGGCACTGGCCCCGACCACCGTGATGGTGTCGTAGGTGCGCAGGATCTGTTCGACGACCTCATCGGTACTCATGGCGCCAGTTTAGGGCGATTCGCCCCGGCGCCGACCGTAAGCTGTGATCCGGGGCGGAGAAGGAGCGGTAGATGCAGCTGACCCACCCGATCCATCAGGCATTCTCGCGTGGTTTCTATTCCGATTCGGGCCGCGACTACGAGGTCCGACTGTTGCTCGGCTACTGCACATCCGGGGGCGCCGACGCCGGGGAGGTTCTCGCGACCATCGACGCCCTCGACTCCGGGCACGAGCAGGCGTGGGCCGATGCCTGGCTGGCGGCGGGCCGTCGGGTGGCCGGCGCTGCGCGCGACTCGTTTGCCCACGGGCACCGAGAGAGCGCAGCCTCGGCGTATCTGCGTGCGGCGAACTATCTCTCGACCGCCTTCGACGGCCTCGACGGGATGGGTACCGAGACGCAGCGGATGACGGTGTTCGCCGAACACCGCGCCGCGTGGGACAGCTTCGTCGGCGCCGGCTCCTTTGTGGCACAACGCCTTTCCATCCCCTATGACGGAACCACCATGCCCGGCTGGTTGGTGCGGCCCGCCGACGACGAGCGGCCCCGCCCGACACTGGTTCTGGTGAACGGGAGCGACGGGTCGATCTCGGCTCTGTGGTGTGCGGCCGGGCACGCCGCACTCACCCGGGGATACAACGTCGTGCTGTTCGACGGCCCGGGGCAGCAGTCGATGCTGTTCGAGAAATCGGTGCTGTTCCGCCCCGATTGGGAGGCGGTGCTGA
>NZ_MVPX01000048.1:0-1746 GCF_002043085.1 Gordonia sp. i37
TGGCATCAGCAGAGCTGCGCGTCTACGGCGAGGAACACCGATTCGACCTCCACAGTCGGCGCTGGTTCCGACTGCCCGACACCGACACCCTCACCGAGGTCGACCCGCCCGAGGACAGCCACGCATGACCGACGACACCCCGACCTACCCGACGTTCTGGATGAGCCCAGCCGATCGACACGAACGGAAAGCGCCACCAGTCCGCCGCACCGGCGCCGGCGACCAAATCCCCGACACGATCACACCACCCAAGCGATACCCCGAACCGTGGGCGGCTGGGGACAGCGCTGGTCAGATCCCTGCGAAGTACTTCGAAACGGCGACAGTGCCGTCAAAGTAGTTGGCGTGGGTCAAACGCACCGTATCGAGCGAGTCGGAGCCGATGAGCACTATTTCGATCGAGTCGCCTGACTTGAGGTGCTCTCGCTCCTTCTCGGCATACGTTTGCATTGCCAACCGTCCGTCACTTCCAAACTCCTGCACGTCGAGGAGCTCGGCGCGTGCATGATCGAACACCAGGAGGAAGTGCTTGATCTGAGTCATCGATTACGTCCTACTCGTAGGAAAGGCTGTGCTGCGGCTCTAAGCGATGTTACGCGTTCCGCAAGTGTCTCATGCACCGTCAACCCCTGCTCTTCCAGAGCTAGTGCTTCAGAAACCGCCTGGAACCAGTCACGAACCGCCTGAGGCCCCTTTCCGGACTTGACGTCGGCGCCCATCTGGCCCGTGACGCGCTCGACCATGAATGCCCATTCATGCATGACTCGAGTGCGTAGCTGGACCTCAATGAGTCGCTCGTGGTAGACGCTGATCACGTGGACACCGCGATAACCGCTGGCCTTGGGCTCCGCAATGTAGTCGTGGTAAATCTTGGGCGGACGTCGCTTACAGAGCCGCTTCTCAACTCGACGTACCTCGTCGATGGAGTTGAGGACTGCTCGACATCCTCCGATGTCGGCCATGCGAGCGAGATTCATTCCAGGTTCGCGGTAGAGCTTGTCGATGATCGTGGGAACCCGCTTAAGTCGCTGTGAGACTTCGACCTGGCAGTGTTCGGTCTGTACACGAGACCGGAGCCCCATCGTGGCCGTCTGGAGGGGCTTGCTGTGTGATGCGCGCCAGGCGAACAGAACGTCGAGGGCCTCTCGGACCTCGTCCACCTTCCCTTCGCTCAGCAAGTCGGTGAACGAACGTAGCGAGTCGCCTGCACGATTCACTCGTGACTTGCTTGGAACACCCACTGACATGAGAAGCGAGGTTACATGCGGTCACCGAACAAGGGAGGCCTCCAGGCCAGATGCCCAGGTTGGTCTTCGAGCGCGACGTGCCCACATCTTGCCCACACTTGCCCACGAAATCAGGTGATCTGGGGTGACGACTAGTGACGGTAAACCGCAGGTGGGAGCATATATCGACCCCTGACCGCGAGGGCTGATTAGGGTTCAAATCCCTCCGCCACCGCCGGCAATGGCCCCCTATCCTCGCAGGTAGGGGGCCATTGTGCTGTCCGGGGAGGCTTGTGCCGTATTCGTGGGTCACAGGTGACCTGAAAGTACGGCACGCCGCGCATGGCGGCCGTATCTGCCGTCGATCGTTCGTGTGAATCCCATGGACCTGGGCGGATGACGGGACGATGATCAACAGCATGAGCACTCCGCAGCAGCCGGGTAACGACCAGAACCGGCCCGGACCGTCGAACGAGCCGACGACCCACTATCAGAAGCAGGGTCGGGCGCCGGTGGGTCC
>NZ_MVPX01000480.1:0-574 GCF_002043085.1 Gordonia sp. i37
GCCCGGGGCAGCAGTCGATGCTGTTCGAGAAATCGGTGCTGTTCCGCCCCGATTGGGAGGCGGTGCTGCCCCCGGTCACCGACACCGTAATCGGGCAGCCGGGCGTGGATACGCAACGCCTTGCGGTGTACGGGATCTCGCAGGCCGGTTTCTGGGTGCCACAGGCGTTGTCGGTGGAGCACCGTTATCGGGCGGCCGTGGTCGATCCCGGCGTGGTCGATGTGTCGGCGTCGTGGACGACGCACCTGCCGAAATCGTTGGTGGGCATGCTCGATGATCCTTCGAAGGCCAAGCGATTCGATCAGGAGATGGCACTCGGGCTGACCGGACAGAAAGCAACCCAACGCATGTGGGCATGGCGGGCACGACCTTATGGGCACAACGGGCAGTACTTCGACACGATGCGCGAGGTCATGCACTACCGCCTCGACGCCGATGCGGCCGCCGCGATCACCACCCCGATGTTGATCACCGCCCCCGAACACGAGCAGTTCTGGCCCGGGCAATCGGCCCGGCTGGCTGCGATGCTGACCGGAACGTCGTCGACCGTCGTCGATTTCACCGCCGCCGAGGG
>NZ_MVPX01000481.1:0-10994 GCF_002043085.1 Gordonia sp. i37
CCCAGCCGATGGGCCGGGCGGTGACCGCCGAGCGGATGTTCGACTGGCTCGACGACGCTCTCGAGGTGAGTGCGTGATGGCGGGCCGTCGGAGAAAACGGGATCCGTTCGAGGGTCTCGATCTCGCGTCTCTGAACGGGACACGTGCCGTGGTCACCGGCGCCACCAACGGATTGGGGTTGGCGACGGCGCGCGCACTCGCCCGCGCAGGAGCCTCGGTGATCCTGCCCGCCCGTGACGTCGACTTGGGGCGCCGCCGCGCAGAAGAATTCAACGCAGCGGAGTTCGGCGGCGACTGTTCGGTGGTTCGGCTCGACCTCGCGGATCTGTCGTCGGTGCGCGACTGCGCGGCATCCATCGAGGGGCCCATCGACTTCCTCGTCAACAACGCCGGCATGTTCCCGCACACGCACTCCCAGACCGTCGACGGATTCGAACTCGGCATCGGCACCAATTTCCTCGGCCCGTTCGCTTTCACCAATCTCCTTCTCGCACAGGTCCGCCGACGCATCGTGTGTGTCGCGTCCGACGCCCACAAGGCCGCGCGGATCGACCCGGACGATCTCAACTACGCCGACGCATCGTGGAGCCCGCCGCGCGCCTATGCCCGATCCAAACTCGCGGTCATGTTGTGGGGCCTCGAGCTCGACCGGCGTTTGCGCACAACGGGTTCGCCCGTCGAGACGATGTTGACCACACCCGGGTGGGTGGCGTCCAACATCTCCAACAAACCGCATCTCGGACTGGCGCATCGCATCGTGCGCGGCGGTGCCGAACTGCTCGCCAACGACGTCGACGCCGGTGCCGCCACCACCATCTACTGCCTCACCCAGCCGATCGCCACCGGAAGCTACGTCGGCGTCGACGGTATCGGCGCGCTGCGCGGCCGGCCGGTGCTGTTCGGCCGCTCGCCCACGGCCTGCGATTTCGGACTTGCCGGCCGGCTCTGGGAGGCGGCCGAAAAGCTCACGGGGACGGAGTTCTGAGATCTGCCACGCTGTCCCCCGGCCGGACGATTCGCAAGCCGAACGGCCCTGATCTCAGGCAGCACTTGATTACGGTCCCTTTACCTGCATCAGCGTTCAAAGGAGTCCGGCGCAGTGACCACCCCTCCCCCGCCCGGCAGCGGCGACCCCAACCCGTATCAGCCCCAGCAGCCATACGGACAACAGCCCTACGGCCAGCAGCCATACCCTTACCCGCCTCAGCCGCCGCCGAAAAAGCGGAAGATCTGGCCGTGGATTCTCGGTGGCGTCATCCTCCTGTTCGTTCTCATCATCGGCGGTTGCGTTGCTCTCGTGGGCACTGCGGCCAACGAGGTCGACAAGCAGTCGAAGAAGGAAGTCGAGGTCACGTATCGCGTGAGCGGTACCGGAACTGCGTCGATCACGTGGACCGACAAGGACTTCAACATCGCGCAGGCGACGAATGTCACGCTTCCCTGGGAAAAGAAGGTCACGGTCACGGGGTTCGCGAAGGCAGCGTCGCTCACCGTCACGAATGACGAGTCCGATACTGCTTCGACCAAGTGCGAGATCATCGTCGGCGACCAAGTGAAGTACACACAGACTGCGACGGGTCCGTACGCATCGGCGACCTGCACCGGCAGCGTCGACTAGTACGGCGACTTGGCGTCGCCCGATCCATCTCGTCGGGTCGGGTGACGCGCCAACCCTTCGGGCCCACCGCAACCTTGATTCAGCAATGACCTGTGCGTCGCCGCCGAATCATTATGTTCTGTATTACTTTTCGCCATCCGACTCCACGAGTACTGAGCGCCGGCGCACGATCGTGGTCACCGACGTGGCCAGCAGGAGTCCGCCCGAAGCGATCCAGAGCACGGCGTCAGGGATGCGGGTGTACGCGTACGCACCGGCAATGGCTCCGGCGGACAAAGCAATCCACATCGCAAGGTAACGCAACCACGCAGTGCGGGACCCACCGAAGAAGCCGTCCACCAGCCGCTGCCCGGCCTTGACCAGGGTTCCGGTCATATACGTCAAACCGATCGACACCTCGCCTCCGCGTTGAAACGTGGCGTTGAGCACGCCCATCGCCACCGAGATCACCAAGACCGCGGGCACTCCTACGCCCAAAGTTTGAGCGAGGGCGGAGCAACCGACAATCCCTGTGGTTGCCCACAACACCACCACTCTGCCGTGCGCGAAGCGCGACAGCACCGACCCGGCGACCACGCCGACGAAGAACAGCCCGATCAGCCCGGCGGCCCGGCCTGCCTGCACCCAGTCGCCGGACGCGGCATTCGCGGCCGCCCTGGTGGTGTTACCGCTCATGAAGGACACGAAGAAGCCACCGAGATGCAAGAAGCCGACAGCGTCGAGGTAGCCGGCGATCGCCGCCAACACCATTGCCAGCGCGAGTTCCCGCCTGCGAATCGAGTGCACTCGCGGATTGTGGCACACGTGCGCGGGGCGCAGCCCGCGACGAGGCGAGATGTATCAGAAGGTCACGCCAGGGCGAACGTTCTGCTACAACGCGCCGACTCGTCGACGACGACCTGCGGAGGGGAGCGTCATGGCTTGCGAACTTCAGTGGTGAGATGAACCCGAACCGCCAACCGAAAGGGCCTTCGCTCGTCGAGAACCGGCGGAAATGCGGCGTCGAGTTCAGTGAACGTCCACCACTCCCATCACTTGTTCACACGCCGCCCGCACTTCCCCGACAGTGGGCGGTAGCTCGTAGGCGTGTACGTGGCAGTAGCCGCTGAGCCGGTACCACGACAGGGCGAGCGCCTGCCCGGCCTCGGTGTGGTCGAGGGATTTCAGGATCGCCAGTTTGGATCTGGTGGTCGCGCCGGGGACGGGTCCGACGAGTTCGGTGCAGCGTGCCTCGATGAGCGCCTCGGTAGCCTGCCGGGCGAGGAACGCCGCGAGTGTCGCGGAGTGGATCGACGAGTGCCCGGCCAGGATTGTGTCTGCCTGCGCCAGCAGCGCCACCGCGGTGGTGGGCCCGTCGTCACTCATGTCACCGTCGCTCATGGCGCCGCCTCGGCCAGGATGTCCCGCACGGTCAATTGCAGACGTTTGATGCTTTCCATGGTGAGGTCGTCGGTCCCGTCGTGCACCGTGCCCGCACAGAACCTAATC
The DNA here is from genome assembly GCF_002043085.1 of Gordonia sp. i37. Classification (NCBI taxonomy): domain Bacteria; kingdom Bacillati; phylum Actinomycetota; class Actinomycetes; order Mycobacteriales; family Gordoniaceae; genus Gordonia; species Gordonia sp. i37. The sequence goes on from NZ_MVPX01000481.1 coordinate 3,107, forward strand.
GACGGCCCGCGATGAGGGCGGTGAGCCAGCCAGCCACCGATGTTCCCCGTCGCGTCGCCATACACGGCCAGTGCCACCCGCGGCTTCGTCCGGACGTGTTCGGACCACGTCGATTCGGACGTCTCGGGGTCGACGCCGAGCCGGGCCTGTTTGCTGAAGTACACCTGCTTGGCTGCCGATTCGACGGCGAGCCGGTAAAGGCCGGGAAGTGCTTTCTTCTTGACCTGGTCGCTGACGCCGTCGTCCTTGATCAGGGCGATGGCATCGTCGACGTAGCGTGCTGCTGGTGTCTCGTTGGTGGTCACGGTGACGACTGATCCGGCAGATCGCTTGACGGACAACAGTTCCGCGGGGACCGAGGCATTGCGGATCGCGGTGGGAAGGCGATCGTCGTGGGAGAAGACGATCACCTGGCGGTCTTTCGCGAGTTCTTCGAGTTCGCCGAGGAAGCCTTCGATCTTGGCCGGGTCCATGGCCTGGATGGGGTCGTCGAGGATCAGGAAGCGGAACGGGCTCGCGTCGGCGGTGGCCCGCGGGATGAACAGCGCGAGGGCCAATGCGTGCAGTTCTCCCTGGCTCATCACCGACATCGCGCCGAGGTCGTGATCGCCGATGGATCCGGTGACGTCGACGCGTCGGCGGTTGCCGGCACCGGTCAGGGCGACCGTACCGAGGTCGACGTCGCTTTCCTGCCGCAGTCGCGCCCAGATCTCGCGGGTACGTTCCACGATCGGAGCGAGTCGCCGTTCGCGCAGCGTGGTGGACGCGTGTCGCAGCCAGGTCTGCGCGGCCGACGCGCGCGTCAGCTTCTCGTTCGCGTGCTCGGCTTTGCGGTGCAGCTCAACCCAACCGAGGATCTGACCGGCCACGGCTGCCCATGCGTCGTCGAGTTCGTCTGCGCGGGAACGAGCTTGGTTGGTAAGAACGTTCGCCGCCTCGTGGATCTGCAGGAAAGCGGTGTCGACGTGGTCGGGCCACGCGGCCACGTCGGCGGGGAGCGCACTCAGTGTTGCTCGCGCGGTGACGTATCCCGGCAACGCCGGCAGCTGCTCCCCGTCCGGTGCCGGCAATTCCGGAACTTTCGCGATCAGTGCTCGAATACCCTCTTGTGCGGCGTGTTTCGCACGTTGGGATTCTTGGTGCTCACCGAGGAGCTGTCGCGATTCGGCGATCTGCTGCTGTGCCTGTTCGCGCCACTGCGCGTCGAGCGTGCCTTGTCCGCAGACCGGGCAGGTCTCGCCGTCGTGGTCGTGCTGCCAGTCGATCGCCGCTTGCAGCAGGGTACTGCGTTGGGAGAGAGCGTCGAAGAGGCCTCCGGCGCTGTCGGCTTCAGCCGCGAGCGCCTCGCGTAGCTGGGCGGTCAGTGCGCCGACCTCCGCGATTGTGGGCAGTTCGACGGCCGCGATCCGGCGGAGCCTGCTCACCGTTTGCGCCGCCGACGATCCGGTTCCGACGGCGGCCGCCTCGGCGTCGGCGACCTTGAACGGCCGGCGCTTGGTGAAAGCGAGTACCTGTGCCGCCCGCGGGTCGTCGGCGTTCTCGAGGTGGGCACGCATCGCCTTACGTGCCTGTTCTGCCTCAGCTGCAGGCTTTTTCAGTTCTTTAAGCGCTGCGGCCAGCCGGGCTTCGGCGTCATTGATCTGGTCGAGTGCCAGCAGCCGGTTGATGCGGTCGTAAAAGGCTGCCTGTCCCTCCTCGAACACGCCGCCCACTTCCTCATAGGAGAGGATCGGGCGGTAGATGTCGAGTGGCTGGGCCCATCCGAGGCCGGCGACGTCGGTGGCCGGTTCGCCGTGTACCTGTGCCCAGAGTTTGGCGTCGTAGAGTCCGTCGCCGTCGTTCCAGGAGGCGGCGACGATCAGGTCGGTGGCATGTTTCCCGTCGTCGCGGACCAAGGCGAAGCGGACGGTGACCGCGGCGTCGTCGTCCTGGTGGATGTTGCGCCAGGAGTCTTGCCAGTGTTTGGACCGTTCCTTCCAGCGGTAGCTGGTGCCGGTGAGCGCGAACTCGACGGCCTCAGCGAAACTCGATTTGCCCGAGCCGTTTCGGCCGCTGACGACGGTGATACCGGGAAAGGGGTTGAGTTCCAACGTCGATTCCGGTCCGATCCCACGGAATCCGCGAGCGGTGACGGACCGGATGTAGGCGGTCACCGGCGTCGTTTGCGCAGCGGCCACCGGCGCCGGCCGCGTCACCTGGGGCGCGTCCTCACCGAACTGTGCGGTGAGTTCGTCGTCGCTGCGCAGTGCCGCGGCGACCATCAGCGCGACATCCTCGTCGAGGTCGGGGTCCTGCTCGATCAGGTCCCAGATCTCGTTCTCGACCGTGCTCGCGTCCACGTTCACATCCTCACTCGATGGCGACCAGTCCGTATCTTGGCAGACGCCACCGACACGACGTGGACGAACGGGGCGGCCGACTACTGCAGCTGCGCGTCGTCCCCCATCACCGCACCTTCACGGCGTGGGTCGGCACCGCCGACCCAGCCGCTGGTGGGATTCAGTCGCCACAGCGCGCTCAGGCCGCTGGACTGGTCGTCGACGGACACCTGCTCGCCGCGTTGCCGCAGGCCCGTCACCAGCGGATCGGAGGCGCCGTCGTCAGCGGTGTTCACCAGTGGATGTTCGCCACCGACGTTGGACACCGGAGTGTTGGCCGAGCCGAAGTCGATCATCGACACCGCCTGCTGCGGATTGAGTTGCCAATCGATCATGCCGACGAGGGTTTTGACGACGTACTGGATGATCGTCGATCCGCCGGGCGAGCCGAGCGCACCGATGAGGGTGTCGGGGGCGCCGTTGGTACCGGGCCGCATCACCAGCGTCGGGGCCATCGACGAGCGGGGGCGTTTGCCCGGTGACACCCGATTGGCCAGGAGTGCGCCGGAGGAGTCGCGGGGTTGTGCGGAGAAGTCGGTGAGCTGGTTGTTGAGGATGAAGCCGTCGACCATGTGGAAGCTGCCGAACGCCGACTCGACGGTGGTGGTCATCGACGCGACGTTGCCGTAGCGGTCGGCGACGGTGATGTGGCTGGTGCCGTGTTCGGTGCCGGGGTAGGAGCCCAGCGGGACGTCGCCGAGGTCACCGGGCTGCGCCTCGCCGAGCGAGGTGTTCGGCTGGATCAGCGACGCCCGCTGTTTCAGGTAGGCCGGGTCGAGCAGGGTAGCGACGCCCTGACCAGGGAGTGGGATGAAGTCGGGGTCGGCGATGTACTTGTCGCGGTCGGCGTAGGCGAGGCGTTCGGCCTCGTTGACCAGGTGCACCGCAGCCGGATTGGGCCGTCCACCATCGCGGTCGACGGCGTCCGGTGCCATCGACGGCAGGTTGAAGTTGGAGAGGATGCCCATGGTGGAGGCCACGGTGATGCCGCCCGACGACGGGCCGGGCATGGCGACGATGCGGTAACCGCGGTAGTCCGTGGACACCGGGTCGCGGCGCTTCGCCTGGTAGGTGGCCAGATCGTCGGTGGTCATCAGGCTCGGTGTCATACCGTTGGCCGTGGAGCCGGCCGCTGCGACGATGGCCTCGGCGATCGGTCCGGTGTAGAGCGCCTGGGCGCCGTCGGTGGCCAGCGCACCGAGGGTCTTGGCGTAGGCGGGATTGGTCAGTCGGGTGCCGACGGTCTTGGGTGTGCCGTCCGGGTTGAGGAAGTAGGTGCGGGCCTCGTCGTCGGTGGTGAGATCCTCGGCCGAATCGGCGATCGCCGCGGCAAGGCGCGGGGAGATGTCGAAGCCGTTGTCGGACAGCTGGATCGCCGGGTTGAACAGCGATTGCCACGATGCGCGGCCGTACTGGTTGTGGATCTCTTCGAGCATTCGGACCGCGCCCGGGACACCGATGGACCGGCCCGATGCCCGCGCACTCGGGATGGGCGCGCGCTGATCGGTGGGGCTGATGTAGCGCAGATAGTCCTCGGTGGCCGCGGCCGGCGCGGTCTCGCGGCCGTCGAAGGCGCTGACCGTGTGGGTGGCTGCGTCGTAGTAGAGCGCGAACGCGCCACCGCCGATGCCGGACGACTGCGGTTCGACGAGGCCGAGGACGGTTTGGGCAGCGACGAGCGCGTCCGCGGCGGTCCCGCCATCACGCAGCACCTCGCAGGCCGCCTTGGTGGCCAACGGATTCGCTGTGGCCGCGGCGTAGGAGTTGGTGTGGACCGGCTGCATGCCGGTGCGGTAGCCGGTGGCTGCCTCCGGCCGGGTGGAGATGTCGGCCGAGGACTGCGGTGATCCGCTGGCGTCGAGTTGGGTGCCCGTCGCGATCTCGCCGCAGGTCACCGGGGTTGCTGCGGTGTCGGAGTTCGACGAGGTGCAGGCAGTCAGGAGCACTGCGGGAGCAACGACGAGAACCGCTGCCCGCAGCAGGTCGACTCTACGTGGACGGGGCATTGGGTTCAGGGTAGGCCGGGTGAGGTGCGTCTATCGCCGTGTCCGGTCAAATTGGCCGAGGGACCACGAACGTCACGAGTAGCCTGACGACGCAACCGCCTCCTCGAGAAAGTCATCCCGGTTCACCGCTCGCGTCATCGTCCAGTAGTCGATGATCCGCCACGGGGTCACCGCGACGACACGGCCGTCGGCATTGCGGTACCAATTGCTCATCGCGGGGTGAGTCCACACCATGCGCGCGTGGGCCTCATCGACGGCTTGGTTGTAGTCGTCTGCAACTTCTTGCCGAACCTCTACTGCGCCCAGGTCCTCGCGTGCCATCAGCTCCACCACGGACATCACATAGCGAACCTGGCATTCCAGAATGCTGATGAAACTGCCTCCGTGACCGAGGGCTGTGTTGGGCCCGGTCAGAATGAAGAGATTCGGGAAGTCGGGAGCCGTGATGCCCAGGTACGCGTGCGCATCGTGCTCACCCCATACCTCGACGGTGGACCGGCCGCTCCGGCCGCGCACATCCATCGGATAGAGGAAGCGGTCGCTGTGGAAACCGGTTGCAAGGATGACGATGTCGAAATCTCGCGCTGTCCCGGTTGCGTCAAGAAGTCCGGTCGGCGTCACTTCACCGACCGCGTGCGGAATCAGCTCAACGTGCGGCCGACGGAGCATCGCATACCACCCATTGTCGAGCAGCATGCGCTTGCCGAACGGCGGGTAATCGGGAGTCGACAGCGCGATCAGATCGTCACGGTCACCGAGTTCCTGCTGCAGGTAGCGCTCGTAGAACCGACGATGTCCGTGGTTTGCGGCGTTGATCGATGCTGTCTCCTCGCCCCAGTGTGGATCGACCTGCAGGGTGGGATGCACCTTGTCGTTGAATATCCACGAAAGCCTGGCTCGATACCACTCCCGATATCCGGGAACATGATCCATCAGCCAGTGCACGTCGTCGCCGACCGGTGAGAAGTAGTCGTCGTTGGGTGCGATCCACTGCGGTGAGCGTTGGAAGATGGTCAACGACTCCACCTCGTCAACGATAGCTGGGCCGATCTGCATGGCGCTGGCGCCCGACCCTACTATGGCAACCCGCTTACCGCGCAACGCATCCGACTCGTCCAGTCGGCTCGGCCATTGAGCGGAGTGGAACTGTTCTCCAGCAAACGAATCTATGCCGGGCAGGGCGGGGATCTTGGGCCGATTCAAGAGACCGACCGCGCTGATGACCAGTTGGGCCTGCAACGTGAGTGACTCACCGTCACGATTGTGGGCGACAACCGTCCACCGTTGATCTTCCGAATCGTATGTGGCCGAATCGACTTCGACGCCAAACCGAATGCGGTCCCGAATGGCGTGCTGGTCGGCGTAATCGGCGAGGTACTGCTGCACCTCGTCGCGCTTACCGAAATGTGTCGACCAGTGGTGGTCGAAGGACGAGATGGAGTAGAGGTAACTCGGAGTGTCCACGCCGGCACCCGGATACCGGTTCTCCCACCATGATCCGCCGACCTCATCATTCTTCTCCAGGATCACGTGTCGCACCCCGGCCGCAGCCAACTGCACCGACATCAGCATTCCGGCCACTCCGGCGCCGATGACGATCGCCGATAGGTGCGCGGTGTCGTCGGTATCCATGCGGACGCCGGCCGACGCTTCCGAACCGGCGACGATCTCAGCCATCATCGGACTGAACTCGTGCGGCACGGACTCACCGGCGGTGAAGTCCAGAACCCGTGCCACCAGCTCCGCATCGGGCGCCTGCCGGGCCAGCCCTCCGTTGGCCTGCCAGGCCAAAACCGCCTCGACCAGGCCGTCACAGATCTCCCGCTGCACCTCTTCGTCGAGCCCGCCACTGCGGTTGTCGTCCATGCCACGAGAGCGCGTGGGCCGGTACCGCTCAGTGAGCCACCGGGGATCACCGGTCATCTCGACCAACACTGCGATCAACGTCGGGATGTTCCCGGCTCTGAGCGCGGCGCGCAGGCGGCTTTCGTCGATACTTGCCACACTCTGCTCAGACAGATGCACAGACGTCATCTTTTGAACTAACCACTGTTAGTTCCATGAGTCAAGATTGGATTGAAGTCGCTAGATTGCCCTTGACATGCGTTGAAAACCCATGTCAGTGTGATCCGCATCATGCTAACTGCCGTTAGTTCACCAGATGAGGGAGTCGTGATGGAACTCAGCGAGGCCATGCGGTCGACGGGAACGTGCCGATACTTCAGCGATAAGCACGTCGAGGACGAGGTCTTCTACCAGGCGTTCGATAATGCGCGCTTCGGTCCGCAGGGCGGCAACCGGCAGCCGGTGCGCTGGATCGTCGTCCGCGACAAAGACACCAAAGCCCGACTCGCGGAGCTTTATCTGCCCTACTGGGAGGCCTACTACGCCGCGGTCATCGAGGGTTCGAAGGCCGTGGGCGCTGTGCCGGCGACCGTCGAGAGCGCGAACTACTTCGCCCATCACCTCGCCGAGGTGCCGGCCCTCGTCGTGGTATGCGCCGAAGCAGAGGGACTGCACCCGACCGACCACGAGCTCGACAGACTCAGCGTGGTGGGCGGTGCCTCCATCTACCCGACGGTCCAGAACCTGACGCTCGCACTGCGAGAACAGGGCGTCGCGACCGCGCTGACCACTCTGTTGTGCGCCGAGGAACCTGCGGTGAAAGAACTACTGGCCATTCCCGCCGGATACATCACCGCAGCGCACATCGCTGTCGGCTATCCGCGTGATGGCTTCCCCCGCAAGCTCACCCGCACTCAGGTGAACGAGATTGCCTTCTTGGACCGCTTCGACGCTCCGATGTTCTCATGAGCGTCGCACCGACGGAGACAGCACCGCGTGCACTAACGCAGGCCCAGACCGCACCGCTCGGGCGGGCGACCATCGGTGATCAGTTGCGTCGCCTGGCACGATCACAGCCGATCAAGCCGGCAATCGTCTCATATCTGAGCGACGGAACCCGCTCTGCCACAACGTATGAAGAGCTTGATCGACTGTCCAATCGCTTCGCCCACGCCTTGCTTGCCCGAGGCGTCCGACGCGGCGACGGTGTTGCGGTAATGGGCCGCAACCGCGTGGAGAACGTCATCGCCTACTACGGAGCGTTGAAGGTCGGTGCGTTCTACTCCGGGATAAGTCCGCTTTTCGGGGAGCGCGAAATCGCTTATCAAATACAGCATCTCGAGCCGGCTGTGCTAGTCGTTGCGACCGAAAGCGCTGAGCTGGCGGCGCCGATCGCCGACGCTGCGGGTGCGAGAGTCATCGTCATAGGAGAATCGCCCGACCCGGCGTGGACCTCCTTCGAGTCTGCCCTCGCCGAGGGGCAGGATGACCAACCGGCGGTCGACGTCGACGAGCACGACATCGCGATGATCGTCTACACCAGCGGAACGGAGTCCACCCCGAAGGGTGTGGTGATCGCCCATCGCAATTACCTCATTTCCACAGCACCCGCCTACACCTGGGGTTTGCGCTGTCTACCGGACGACGTGTGGCTGTATG
>NZ_MVPX01000482.1:0-10850 GCF_002043085.1 Gordonia sp. i37
GCCGTCGGTGACGATCTGGGTCAATGCCGACACCATCTCGCTGTACTTGGCCGCGAAGTTCTCCGTCGCCATCGACGCGATCGCATCACGGTTCTTGTTGAGGTCCCGATAGTCGAAGCTCGAGAGCTTGATCGCGTAATCACGTGCGGTGTCGGTGGCCTGTGTGCGCATCTGCGCGGTCACCGCGCCGTCGGAGTCGTTGCCCGAGAACGCCTCGTACCCGAAGTATCCGGCGAGGGCGATCGCTGCGACGAGTAGCACCGCCAGCACGCCGGTGATCCACGGCAGCACCCGACGCCGCTCCGATGCGGGTGTGCGCCCCGACGCAGGTGGGATCACCGAGTCCTGTTGCGAGTCACCGGGTTCGGTGTCGGCGGGTTGGGTGGCCGCCGGCTCGGCCTCCGATGTGACCGCCGCGGCCTTGGTGCGCTTCTTGCCGAGCGGACTGTTCTTGGGCACCGACACCGCTGCCCTTGTCGCCGCCTTCGCTGTCGGCTGGGTCTCGGTGCCCGAATCCTGTTGTGCCGAATCCTGTTGTGCCGTCTTCTCACTCGCGGTGATGTCAGTTGCCATGTTGTGCCCTTTCGAGGAGTTCGCGCCACCATTGCAGGAGTTCGGCGCCATTGGGGATCAGGAGGGGATCGGTGACCGCCGGTGGACCCGACACCCCACCGGGACTCGTCCAGGAGGACGTTCCGAGATCGTCGGGACGCGGCGCGTTCACCGCGCCCCGCTGTTCGAGTCCGTTGCCGGGCGGGCAGTACCGGGTGAGGTTCGGGTCCGAGGGCGTGAGATCGCCGACGGTGCGCCGCGGTTCGTCGTAGAACATGCACACCGGCCCCTGCGTCCCGATGAGCGCGAAGTCGCCGCGCCCGTTCTTGACGATGGACCGCAGATCGATCAAACCCTGCGGGATCGTCTGCAGGCCGGTCTGCAGGGCCGCCGAACGGTTGCTGATGACCGGCTCCACGGTGGCCAGGTTGGCCAGTACCCCACCGAAGGTGCCGCGATACCTGTCGAACAATTGTTGTGCGTGGTTCAGCGCCGCCGGGGAGTGGTCGAGCAGGTAGACGAACACCGGTTGTTCGGAGTCGAGTTGGTCGGTGAAGGAGGCCACCGAGCGCATACCGGTCTCGAACGATGCGGTGTTGTCACTCATCGCGTGTAGGACGTTGAGCCAGTCACCGAAGAGCCCCTGCAGGATCGGCGCATTGCGACTGACGAGATCCGACAGTTGGAGTCCGTTGGACACCAAGGTGTTCAACGAGTCGGGGTTCTCGCCGAAGGCCTGGTACATCTCGTTGCCGACGGTCGCGAGGTTGCCCGGGCCGATGCTCTCGAGCACCTTGGCGGCCTGCGCGATGATGGCATCCATCTGCATCGGCTGCTTGTCGGCGGGCGCGGCGATGGTGTCACCGCTGTGCAGATAGGGCCCGTCGTCGGAACTCGGGATGATGTCGACGCTCTGGATGCCGGCCATCGTCGCCATGGTCACCTGCATGTACGCGTTCTTCGGGATGCGAGTGCTGCCACGCACGACGAGCTCGACATTCGCGGCATCTCCCGACCCGTCGAGCGTGACCGAGTGCACGGTGCCGATGTCGACCCCGCGCAGGGTGACGCCGGTCCCCGCGGTGAGGCCGAAGGCATTGTCCATCCGGGCGTGCAGGGTGAGCTTGTCGCCAAAGCCTTCCGGGCCGGCGACGAAGTTGATGCCGTAGGGGATGACGATCGCCGCGATGATCAGGAAGATCGCGAACTGGATCGATCCCGTCGGCAGCTCATATCGCTTGCCGCGCAGGGTGAGTGCCATGTCAGCGACCTCCGCTCGGTCGCGTCGGGCGGCCCGGCCGGTGGGCGCCGGGGAGTCCGCCGGTGAGGGCGTCAGTGAGATCGCCGGGTGTCGGCAGCGGCTGTCCCGACAGCAGCATCCCGCCGGTGAGTATCTTGTCGATGCCGCCGGGGATGTCGAGGGCACCGTCGAACACCAAGTAGTCGCCACGGATCGACCGGGTGAAGTTGGCCATGAACTGATTCATGTGCGTCAGCGTCTGCCCCACGTTGTCGTTGAAGGTGCCCAGCGAGCTCACGAGTGCGTTCGCGTCGGTCACCAGCGAATTCAATTGTGGTTGCCGGCCCCGGGTGATCGCGTCGGCGCTGCGGGCCAGTGAGGTGGTCTGTGACATCAGGGTGGCCAGCTGATCACGTTGCGCGGCCAGCACATTGACCGCAGCCGGGGTCTGCGACAAGAAGTCCTCGACGAGATTCTGCTGTCCGGCGAGCGTGTCGGTGACGTCGGCGGCCGCCGACATCGCCGCGTTGAAATCGTCGGTGTAGCGCGATGATCGGGCGAGCAGTCGGTTCAGGGTGTCGATCAGCACGCCCACCTTGTCCGAGCGTTGGTCGAACGCCTCGTTCAGGCTCGCCATCACCGACTGCAATTGGCTCACACCGCTGCCGGAGAGGACGTTGCCCAGGGCCGCGAGGGTCCCTTCCACCTGCGGACCGACGCTGGTGGCGTCGAGACCGATGCGGTCGCCCCCGCCGAGATGGCCCTGCGGGTTCTGCGGTGGGGTCAGCCGGATGAACGGGGTGCCCAGCGCCGACGGGAGTTCCACCGAGGCACGAACATTGGCCGGCAGATCGGTGTGGTCGTCGAGCGACAGCGTCAGTTGTGCGTGTCCCCCGTCGAGAGCGATGTCGGTGACCCGGCCGACGATCTGCTGGCCACTGCGCACGTCGGAGCCGTCGACGACACCATCGGCGGTGCTCAGTTCGGCGGTCACGTCGAAGGTGCCGCGGGCACCGGCCAACGGCAGATCCTGCAGTCCCGTCGCGCACCCGCTCACACCGCAGGCCACTGTCAGCGCAGCCACGGCACCGATCGCCGGCCGCCGCCATCCACGGACGCCTCGCATGGCCGCCATCAGCGGCCTCCCTGTGGGGGAAGGGCGCCACCGGAGATCGCCGAGACGATGCCCAGCGGGTCCGACGAGCTGATCGGGAACGAGATCGGATTGGTCAGTCCCGCACCGACACACAGCGGCATCGGGAATCGGTCACATAGCGGTTTGAGGGTCTTGAACTGTGCCAGTGTCGTCGAGATGTTCAGCCGGATTCGCCCGCGATGGTCGGGGCCGATCGTGCTCGAGAGGTTCTGCATCATCAGTGGTGCGAGATCCATGAATTCGGCCAGTCCCGACTTGTTGGCGGCGAGGGTGTCGCCGAGCGCCTTGAGGTTTTCGGCGACCACGCCGACATCGTTGCCGTGGGCCATGACGAAGGCGTTGACCTGATCGAAGATCACCTTGAGATCGTTGATCGGGGTGGTGATGTCCTGGTTGGCCGAGGCCCACTGGTTGCTCAGCGCTCCCATCGAGTCGATCAACCCGTCGAGGGAGACCTGTTTGGCCTGGAAGGTCTGCATGAGTTGGTTGAGTGAGTCGATGAGATCCTGAATGTCGTCGGCGTGGGCGCCGACGATCCCGCTCGCCGATGCCAATTGGCCCATCGCCGTGTTGAATTCGGGACCACCGCCATCCCAGGACTGTGCGGTGCGGGCCAGCAGGGTTCCCACATCCGCCGACTGCGGATCGGCCGACGGGCCGAGGATCTTGGTCAGTGTGCCGAGGCTGCCCATCAACTGGTCGAAACTGATCGGTGAGTGCGTCCGCTGTTGGGGAATCGTATCGCCGTCGGCGAATTCGGGGCCCTTGGTGTAGGCCGGTCCGAGTTCGAGGTGACGGTCACTGATCACCGACGGGTTCAGGACGTAGGCCTGCACGTCGGCGGGCAGCCGGACGGCCCCGGCGATGGTCATCTCCACATGAACGTGATCGCCACGCGGATCGACGGCGGTGATCTGGCCGACCGGCACCCCGAGGACCGTCACCTTGGAACCGGTGTACAGGCCGTTGACGAAGGCGAAATCGGCGTTGACGCTGGTGGTGTCGGGACTACGGCCGAAGACGTACCACGTCCCGGCGACCAGCGCGGCGACCACAAGTAGTGCGGCGAAGATCTTCCCGCCGTAGCGTTTCCGGTGCCGGACCTCGCGAACCTGACGAAAGGTCATCAGCGGCACCCCTGCATCACACCGAGCACACACAGCATGTTGTCGGGGATCACCGCCGACGGCGAGACGACGTCGGCCCAGTTGCCGTTGCCGGTGGCGTCGGTGACGGTGCGCATGGCCGGCGGCAGTTGTTGCAGGATCGCGTTGATGTGGTCCACATTGTCTTTCAGGGTCGTCGTCACCGATTCGATGTTGGTGGTCAATTGCCCCATCGGTACCTGCGGGAAGGTGGTCGCCATCTGCCCGAGCACGATGCGCAGGTTGTCGACGAGCCGCGTCAGCACCACGCGCCGGACCACGAGGGTCTGCACGATTGCCTGCGCACTCGACAGCGCGTCGGAGATCGAATCGGTCTGTGCCGCAGTGACGGTGGCCAGTCGTTTGGACAGCGACAGCAGCTGGTCGAGTTGGGAGCCGGTCCCGGTGATGACCGATGCGGCGCCGGCCGCCCCGCGCAGTGAGGCGTCGAGCGTCGTCGAATCCGGGATGATCGACTTCATCGTCGACATCATCGCCCGCAGCACGTCGGGGTCGATCTGTGCGGACGCGTTGACCGAGGCGGCCGAGATGTCGTCGAGACTGTACGGACTGTCGGTGCGGGACAGCGGGATCGTGTTGTCGGGGCCCACCTGTCCGCGCCCGCCGGGGACGATCTCCAGATAGCGCTTGCCGAGTACGGTGCGCAACCGGACACCGGCGCGGGTCTGATCGCCCAGCGGCTGACCGTTGTCGAGCCGAAAGCCCACGCGCACATGATCACCGGCGAGGTCGATGCTCTCGATCCGCCCGGCCGGTACCCCGGAGACGAGAACGGGGTCGGCAGTCGTCAGACCGGACGCATTGGCGAGCTCGGCGGCGTAGGGCGAGGTCCGCAGTTCGTAGCGTAGCTGCGGGACACCGATCGCCACGAGGACGAGGACGAGCAAGGTGATGATGCCCGCGGTACCGAGGACCGCAGGCGAGGCTCCTTGAGAACGCTTGTCGGACTTGAAGACGAACTCGAGGATGCCGACGAAGACATCGATCAATCTGACCAGGAACATTCGTGATCACCTACACACCGAGGAATGTTGGGGCCCGAAGATGTTGGCCTCCAGATCGAAAGCCTTCAACGTGAAGTTGCACAGGTAGAGCATCATGAATCCGCCGTAGCGTCCGCTCGCATTGATCTTCGCGGCCATCACCGGGAACTGGTCGAGGAACCGTGTGAACTGCTCGGTCTGCGGAATCCACGACGAGGTCACGTCGCGCAGCCCGGTCAGTGTCGAGGCGAACTGTCCGTCGGCGGCCGTCATCATCTGCGCCAGCGACGACAACGCGCGATCGCCACTGTCGAGCAGCGCGCCGAGTTGCCCGTTGTCGCCGATGATCGTCGACGTCAACTGATTCAAGCCGGTGAACAGTTCGGTCATCTGCGGGCTGCGTTTCTCGACCGTGGTCATCAGCACGTTCATGTTGGTGACCAGCCGGGTGAAGATGACCCCGTTCTCCGACAGGTTCTGCCCCATGCTCGCGATCTGACGCAACAGCAGTTCCACCGACCCGGCCCGACCCTCGAAGGTGTCGACGAAGCCGCGGGCGAGTTCGTTGACCTGCTGCGGTTGCAGCGCACTGAACAGCGGCTGGAACCCGTTCATCAGCGCGGTCAGATTGATCGGCGGAGTCGTTGCAGCGAGCGGGATCTCGTTGCCGGTGCGGGCCGGCTGATCGTCGCCGGCCGCGGTCAGCGCGATGTAGCGGGCACCGAGCATGTCGCCGTAACGCACTGCGGCGTGGACGCGTTCGGGGATGACCTTGTCCTTTTCGACCTGCACGGTCACCGACGCCTGCGCGGTCCCGTTCGCGCCGGGCACCAGGGCGATCGAATCGACCCGACCGATTCGTACGCCGGCCATCTTGACCGGGTTGCCGGTGACGAGACCTTCCGCGTCGGCGAAGTGGATGACATAGTCGTCGGTCGGCCCACCCACCGGTACCCGCAGTGTGTTCACGACGAGAACGGCGGCCACGAACCCGATGATCACGAACGAGACCGCCTTGATGAGGGTCCACGGGGACAGGGTGGTCATGACGGGCTCACCTGCGCTCCGCGGACCATCGGCCCGAGCATGACCACGGTGGCCGGATTCGGCTGTCCGCCGGCCTCATCTGCCGATGAGCCGACTCCGACCATGCCTTCGAGCCGGCGCAAGGCGGGGCGTTCGCCGGTGCCGTCGATGGTCACGTTCCCGGAGAACGCCGAGGGTGTGGCGGTCGGGGTGGTCGGGGTACGTACCGGCAGGTTGAGCACGGTGCCGTTCGGCTGGCCGGGCGCGCGCACCGGGCCGACGCCGATCTCGGCCCCTGTTCCGGTGCACTGTGATCCGCGCATGGTGCCGTAGGTCGGGCAGTCCGCGGCGGTGTAGGGCATCGGTTGGGAGAAGGTGGGCACGGCGGTGATGTTGAACTTTCCGGTGGAGAACACCTGCGCTCCGGCGATGGCGAACCTGTCGGCCTCCGACAGGGTGCGAGAGAGTCCGTTCGGGTTGTCGGCGACGGTGGACAGGATCGTCGACGTCGAGGTCAGCACGGTGATCAGGTTCTGGCGTTGTGCGGCGACGAACGGCCCCGCCGTTCCCAGATAGCCTGCTGCCGAAGCGAAGAACGACGCCAGACTCTGCGAGTGCTCGAGGATGCCCTCGGAGATGTGGGTGACCGAGGCGAGGGTTTCGGTGATCGCCGGCGTGGCGCGCTTGAGGGATTCGACGACGCGCCGGAATTGCGGTGTGGCGTCGATGAACTCATCGACCGCCGATTCGAGTTGCTGTGACGCGGTGGCCCACTGGTCGATCATCAGACCCAGGTCGGCACCGCGACCCCCGATGGCCTTGTTCACCGCCGCGAGGGCGACGGTCATCTTGTCCGGCTGTACCTCGGCGATGAGGTCGCTCATCTTGGTGAAGATGTCGTAGAGGTTGATCGCGTCGGGACCCGAATCCACGGTGATCTCGTCGCCGTCGGACAGCGAGTGCGCACTGTGTTCGAGTTGCGGGGCCGGAACCAGCTGAACATAGATGTCGCCGAAGAACGTTCGCGGCAGCACCCGCATCATCACGTTCGACGGGATCGACCCGATCACCGAGTCCTCGATCGTCAGGTTCACCTCGGAGGACTGGGTGCCGGCATCGATCGACGAGATCTCGCCGACCTTGACGCCGTGATATCGCACCGGCGCACCGGTGGTGATCAACCCAGCCTGCACCGGGACCTGTGCGTGGATGACGGGGTCCGAGTTGGTCAGATGCGTACTGCGTGCGACCATCCAGAATGCGAAGGCGCCGACCAGGATCATCGCGATGACCGCACGCACGATGTATCCGCCGCGTGACACCGGATTGCCCGGCAGCATGACCGTCACGTCAGATCCCCATTCCCGGGATCTGGGGCACCAGCCCCCACAGCCCGAATGTGAAGATGACGTCGAAGATGCCGATGGCCAGGATCGAGGTTCGCAGAGCGCGTCCGGCCGCCTGCCCGACGCCTTCGGGACCGCCGCTGGCGAAATATCCGTAGGAACAGTGCACCAACGTGACGATCGCGGCGAAGACCACCGCCTTGATCGCCGAGTAGAGCAGGTCGGCGGGCGTCAGCGCCAGGTGGAAGAAGTAGTCGTAGGTGCCTGACGATTCCCCGTTGTACCAGACCACCACCAGTCGGGTCGCGATGTAACTGGCGAGCAGACCGATCATGTAGATCGGCAGGATGCAGACCATCGCCGCGATCATGCGGGTGGTCGCGAGGAACGGGATCGAGCGAATCGCCATCACGTCGAGCGCGGCGATCTCGTCGGAGATCCGCATGGCACCGACCTGCGCGGTGAAGCCGGTTCCCACCTTGGCCGCGAGCGCGATGGCGACGACGACCGGCGCGAGCTCGCGGGTGTTGGCGATCGCCGAGAGCATGCCCGACAAGGTGGTCATGCCGACGAGTTGCAGTCCGCGATAGGTTTCGACGCCCAGCATCATGGCCGCGGCCAGCGACATCGCCAGGACGATGCCCATCGTCCCACCGCCGGACAGCAGCGACTTGCCACCGAAGGTCACCTCGGCGATCTGGTTCAGCACATGCTTGCGGTAGTGCACGAGTGTGTAGGGCACCGCGGCGATCGCGCGCAGGATGAAGGTGACGTACTCGCCCAGCCGGACGAAGCCGTCGACGAATGCGGAGAGGCGGCGCGTCGAGCGCACCCGGATGCGGTAACCGATGTCTGCGCTGACCATCTAATACGACCCCACAGCCGGTACCATCACCGAATAGAGCTGTGACAGAACGGTGTTGAAGATGAACACCAGAGCGAAGGCGATCACCACCGCCTCGTTGACGGCATCGGCGACTCCCCGTGGACCGCCGCGAGCATGTAATCCCTTGAAGCAGGCCACGATCGTCGACAGCAGCGCGAACACCGCCGCCTTCACCAGTGCCATCACGAAGTCCGAGGTGCGCCCGTACTGGCTGAAGGTCGCCATGAACGCGCCGGCCGGAAGATGTTGCACGTAGACGTGATAGAGGTAGCAGGCCCCGACGCCGGTCACGGTGATCAGCGAGCACAGGACCAGCGACACGATGATCCCCGCAGCGATACGCGGGGCCACGAGCCGCTCGATCACGTTGAGGCCCATCACCTCCATGGCATCGACTTCTTCGCGGATCTTGCGGGAGCCCAGGTCGGTGCAGATCGCAGAGCCAGCGACGCCGGCCATCATCAGCGCGCTGACGAGCGCCGAGGCCTGTCCGACGATGATGAAGGCGACGACGGCGCCCGAATAGCCGCCGGCGCCGATGCGGCCGGCGAGTTCGCCGACCGACACCGCGATGAACACGCCGACCGGGATCATCAGCAGCAACGACGGACCGGTACTGACCCGGCCGATGAAGACCGTCTGATTAACCGTTTCGGTGATCGAGAGACGGAACCGGAAGATGGCGACCACGAGCGAACCGATCGCCTGTAGCGCAAAGCCCAAAGTGTGTCCGGCCTCATTGGCCAGATCACGTAGCGGCCCCTTGGATGCGGGCAGCTCGAACGCCATACGACCCCCAGGTGTGGCATGTGATCGAGATCTCAACTGTCGATCGACACGCTAACATACTTCATATATGAAATGTGAAACACGAAGACTTTGCGCCGAATGGAGCTCGCCGACATGAGATCGATACCTGTCCGAATCGCCGTGACCACGGCGTTTGTTGTCATCACCGGTGCCGTGGGCGGTGTCATGGGTATCGGGCCGGCATCGGCCGCGGTGGTCCCCACGCTCGCGGTCACCACCGCGGGCAGCGCCGACTGGACGATCACCTATGACACCGGAGCCGGCCCGCACACCGACGGTCGCTGCACCGTCGTCGTCGATTCACGCACCCTCGCGCGCAACAGCACCGAACGCACCCTGACCCTGCCGGGCTCCGCTGTCCGCCCCGGCCGGCATCCCGTCCGCGTGCGATGCGGCGCCGCCACCAGCCCGACCCTGTGGATCCATGCGCCCCGCGGCCAGATCAACGACATCGGTACCTGGGCCTCCAACACCACCGCCGGGGCGCTCGGGATCTGAACGTCTCCCGTAGGCCGACGGTCGTGTCGAATCAGCCTCGGCTGACGGCGGTCTCGAGGGTCGGCGCCAGGGGCGCCTCCCACCTCGACCATCGATGAAAGACCCCACCCGATGGTCGCGACGTTCCCACCCGCTACCACCGACCGCTCCTCCCCCGATCGTCGCGACGTTCCCACCCGCTACCACCGACCGCTCCTCCCCCGATGGTCGCAACGCTCCCACCTGCTACCACCGACCGCTCCTCCCCCGATGGTCGAGGTGCGAGGCGCGTGCGCCGAGCCTCGAGACCCCCTGCCACGGTGCTGGTTTCACAACCACCTCACCGGCATAATCGATACGATGAACTCCTCGTCGCGTGTCGCCGTGGTCGGCACCCTGAATCTCGACCAGGTGGTGCACGTCGAGCGTCTACCCGCCGACGGTGAGACGGTCCTCGGGCTGTCCCAGACGGAGCGGCCGGGCGGTAAGGGCGCCAATCAGGCCGCAGCAGCGGCAGCGATCACCTCGACGTCGCTGATCGCCGCGGTCGGGGACGACCCCGCGGGCACCACGATGCTCGAACATCAACATGCTCAGGGTGTCGACGTCGAGCACGTTCGTCGCGTCACCGGCCTCAGCGGGCGGGCGGTCATCGAGGTCGACGCCGACGGCACCAACCGGATCATCGTGCTCTCCGGTGCGAATGCCGAGCTGACCGCCGACCACGTCACGGCGTCCTTGGACGCACTTGACCCCGAAGTGGTTCTCACACAGCTGGAGTCGCCCCGCGAGGTCACCGACGCCGCTGCGCGGTGGTGTCGAGCCCATCTGAGGCGTTTCGTCCTCAATCCCAGTCCCGTCGCGGCACTGGATGATTCGATACTGGCACTCGCCGACCCCGCTGGTTGTCAACGAGATCGAGGCCGCCTACTACGGCACGGCCGACGATCTCGAGCCTCTGGCGCAACGGCTTCGGGCTCGCTGCACGTCGGCGGTCATCACCCTGGGCGCCGAGGGGGTGCTCGTCGTCGACGACGGTCGCGTCACCCGCATCAACGTGCGCGGAGTCACAGCCGTCGACACCACCGGCGCCGGCGACGTCTTCGCCGGAACCCTGGTCGCACACCTCGCCGCCGGCATCGAACTTCCCGAGGCGGCGTCGCTCGCCGCGGACACCGCAACCGATTTCGTGTCCCGGCCACGCACCT
>NZ_MVPX01000483.1:0-2285 GCF_002043085.1 Gordonia sp. i37
GGACCGGTGCGTGTTTGAAGAGATTGTGTCCGGCAATCACGTAGGCGTTGCCCGACTTCCAGATCGCCACCCCGTCGTCACCCCAGGGCAGACGCGTGACCCAGCAGTGCACGATGCCGATCGGTTCGTGGACAAGCCCGGGAAGTGCTCGGGAGGCGTAGGCGATCGCGTTGTCGGCCGAGCGGGCCAGGGCGTCGACGTCGTCGATGGCTCCGTCATCATGCGCGACAACCGAATCGGAGAGACCGAGCCCGAACGCGGAGCGGTCGGGATAGGCAGCGGCATACACGCCCGACACCCCGAATGCTCCGCTGCCGTCCTGCAGTGTCGGCAGCCGGTCGGGAACCTCGCGCAGGGCGAACGAAACCCGAACGTGCGCACCGAGTTCGACCGGTATCGCCACCGAGAGCGCGCGGGCCAGGGCAGCGGTGCCGCGTCCGGCTGCCACCACCGCCGCGCCGTGCGTGGATAGCGTTGTCGGGGTGCGTATCTCGACTCCGTTGGAGCGGTCGCGCACGGTGATCGCCTGCTCGGCGATCAGCCCGGCCCCGGTCGTTGCCTCTCGTGCCTCGTCCGCCAGACGCGCAATCGCCGTTCGGGTGTCGATCGACCCGCCATTCGGGTCGAATACCGCGCCGCCGTCGTAGTGGCCGAGTATCGGTAGCAGCGAGGCCAGTTCGTCACGGTCGACGAGTCGCGCCCCGATGTCGGGGTGATCTTCGAGGAGGGCCAGCCGTCGCACGGCGGTCGGTCCGAGTGCGAGCGCACCGTCGTCGCTGACGAGTCGCACACCGAAGGTGTCCTCCCAGTCGCGCCACTGCCGTCGCGCCCGGACCGCGAGTGCCACCATCCGCGGATCGTCGTGCGCGTGCCGAAAGATTCGCGATACTCCGGCCGACTGTCCCGAACCGGGCGTTCCCGACTCGAAGACCGTCACCGAGTACCCACGGGAACGTACCGCGTGTGCCGCCGACAGTCCGACGATGCCCGCGCCGATGACGGCGACGTCCGAGGTGGTGGTCATGTGCCCGACAGTACAAGCGCACGGCTTCTGACACGACAGGGTTTGGACGCGACTGCTCTGGGGTAACCGGGACAGCCGGGGGAGAGAACAGACGCGAAAGGAGCAGCACCATGGCTGAAGAACTCAAGGGAATCACCGTCGCATTTCTCGTCGCACCCGAGGGCATCGAGCAGGTCGAGCTCACCGAGCCGTGGCGGGCGGTCGAAGAGGTCGGCGGCACGCCGAGATTGGTGTCCACCGACAGCGGCACCGTGCAGGCGTTCGAGCATCTCGACAAGGCCGACACCTTCGACGTCGACGCCACCACCGACACCGTCACCCCCGACGACTTCGACGCGCTCGTGTTGCCGGGTGGGGTGGCCAACCCGGACTATCTGCGCACGGTCGAGTCCGCGGTCGACTTCATCAAGGGCTTCTTCGACGCGGGCAAGCCGGTCGCCGCGATCTGCCACGCACCGTGGACCCTCGTCGAAGCCGATGTGGTCCGGGGTCGCTCGATCACCTCGTGGCCGAGTGTGAAGACCGACATCGCCAATGCCGGCGGCAACTGGGTGGACGAAGAGGTGGTGGTGGATCGCAACGGGACCAACACCCTCATCACCAGCCGCAAACCGGACGATCTGGCCGCCTTCAACTCCGCACTCGTCGTGGAGTTCGGCCGCAGAACTGCCGACGCCTGAGTACCGCCGACGCCTGAGTAGCGCCCCCGGCGTCGCGTATATCGATTCGCAGACGCCGGGGAACACCATGCTGTCCGATTCGGTCCGGACTGCGATTGAATAGGCATCAGTGTTGTCGCGTCGGGCGATGACCCCGGCGGAGGACCGCGACGATGTCACCGGACACCAGCACGAGTCAGAGTCCTACCCGCACCCTGCGCGTGGCGCTCGCCATGCGTGGCGGAGTGAGCATGGCGGTATGGATCGGCGGGGTGATCGCGGAGCTCGATCTGTTGCGGCGGGCCAACGACGACACCTCTGACACCTCGGGCCGTGCCGAGATCTATCGTCAGTTGCTCGGCGAAGCCAAGTACGAAGCCGTCGAGTTCGACATCCTCGCCGGAGCCAGCGCGGGTGGACTCAACGCCGTGCTCTTCGCACTCGCGCAGAGCTACGGGGTGGTCACCGACTCGATCGTGCGCAGCACGTGGGAGAAGGACGGTGGTCTCTGGGATCTGCTGCGCAGCTCGTCCGACAACGCCGCAGCGGATCGCTGGTCGGGCTTTCGCGCCGTCGACTCCGTGTTGTCCGGCGACGGGCGA
>NZ_MVPX01000484.1:0-2676 GCF_002043085.1 Gordonia sp. i37
CCCCCCGCCGCAAGCACTGAGCGTTGAACTCGCCGCCACCCTGCTCCCCGACCCGGACAAGCAGGTGACCACCGCCCGCGGCGGTTTCTCCTTCACCCGCCGGCCCGGTGGCCTCGGCTCGCAGTACTCGACGATTCCCGGATTGGGCGACGACGAGGCCGCCGCCGAGGTCGCCAGGCAGGCCATGGCACTGGCGATCCGATCGACATCGTCGTTCCCGGGCGCATTCGAACCTGCGACGGTGTATTCGATCGACTCACCCGAGCAGATCGCGCCGAACAGCGGCGGAAAACCCAACATGGACAGAGTGTTTCCGTTCGCTCGCGCTGCCACGGGTGACGACACGGCAGGCAGCAACACGGTGTCCGGGGAGGCACCTTTTCTCGTCATCGACGGTGGGGTCTTCGACAACATCCCGATCGACCGTGCGATCCGCGCCATCCAACGCGCGCCCGCGTCCGCGCCCACCGAGCGTGTGCTGATGTACCTCGACCCACAACCGCCCGCGCAACCCGAACCCATCCCGATGCCGGCGACGGACAATGCGCAGCGACGAGTGCTCGCCAAGCAAACCGCCCAATTGTCGCGCTGGCTCAACGTCATTCGCTCCGGCATGTCGATGAAGAGTCGACAGGAGTCGGCCGAGGACGAGATCACCTACATCCGCGAACACAACGACAGCGTGCTCGCGCTGCGCGGGCGCACCGAGGAACTCGCCGCGTGGTTGGGAACCACCAAGGGTCCTCTGCCGAGCATTCCGGTGAGCCGCTACATCCAGTCCCGGATCGGTTCCGACGCACAGCATTACAGCGAGATCCTCACCGCACCACACACAATGCTGTTCACCCCGCCGTTCCCGGCCGAGCCACGCACACCCATCGAACCACTGCTCAGCCTGCGCATCAAAGACGCACTCGCCCAGGCTTACACGAGGGTCACCCCGGGCTCGACCGCGGCTGGCTCCGACTCGCAGGCCCAGTCGGTGATGACCCGTGGGGACGTCACCGCCGCCATCGACGCGACACAATTCCTGATTGCCTGGGCACGTGCGCTCGAGGGTGCCGGGAAGGACGCGGCGAGCGCGCTCAAGCCCTCGCTGTATCGCTGCGGCGCCGTGCTTCTACAAGCCCGCCATCTCACCGTCGACACCGAGCTGGCGTCGGTGGCCGCGGACCCGACGCTGTGGACGGGCGCACTGATCAGCGGTATTGCCGCGCAGCACCTGCTGACGATCACACCCGATGTGAACACTGCACTGAGACAGGGCAACAGCGTCGCCGACGCCGCCTTCTACCGTGCCCTCTCGCCGTCGATGACAGCGAGTGGTATCGGATTCACCTCCGATGGCGGATCCGTGCCGCTCCTCACCACACTCTGGGGCCACCTCCACGCGCATCTGGCATCTCTCGTGACGATCTCCGCCGACGCCAACGAGGAATTCTGGGATGAATCCTTGTATCACGCTCTGGCACAGAAGCTTCCGGAGAATGATTCATACACCTCCTACAACATCGTGCGACTCATCGCCGCCTCGGGCGGACCCGACACCCAGTCGGTCATCCGCTACCACCAGATCACAGGCGACGAGCCGCCGGCCACTGCCGACTCCGACTACCTCAAAGCCCTTCGCGCCGACGCCGTGGCCACCCAGTTGGAGGCATGGCTCAAGCACGACACCGCGATCGACGCCATCGATCCGCAACAGTTGTCCGAGTGGATGACCAAGATCGATGGTCTCCAACGCGCCGAGGACAAACTCTGCGGCACACCCCTGGCCCGCTTCGCCGGCTTTCTCGACTGGCGGTGGCGTGCGAGCGACTGGCGTTGGGGCCGAGTCAATGCCGCGTCGGGCATCGTCGACCTCCTCCTGCCGGACGATCCGCGTGCCGACGCCGAGCAGAAGACGCGGCAGGACGCGCGGCGGCACGACTACAAGGAGAGACTTCAGAGCGATATCGTCACCGAAGACCCCGACGCCCAAGCGATTCCCGCGCGGGGCCTCGGCGCCATCACCGACCTCCCGTCGTCGTATCGTGTGGGTCTCGTGTCGCGCGCGTCCGGTCTGGTGATCCGGGCGTTGCAGCCGGCGTCGATCTTTCCGAGCCCAGTCAAGAAGTCCGTCGTGATCCTCGGTGTCGCACTGTTGCGCGTCATCCCGGTCCTGTTGGGGTTGATCGTCGACCCGCTGCGCCTGCTGATCGCGCTGGCGGCGACTCTCCTGACGTCCTTTCTCCTGCCGGGCGATTCCGAGACGGGCCCGGTGCTCTGGTACACCGTCTCCGCTCTCACCGGCCTCATCGGCCTTCTGTTGGTCGCACGTTCCCTTGCCGCAGACAGCAAGTGGCGCAACATGAACCGCCGGCTGGAACAAACCGTCACCGGCGGCCCACACGAGTCCTGGCTCGGTGCCCTGCACTTCGCGGAGGAGGAGACACGCAAGTGGCGTCAGTGGACCGCCGCGGTGGGCGTCGGCTGTATCGCTGCCGCGGTGATCACCGGCGTCCTCACCGGTGAACGCGTGGTGACGCGCTACCAGATCGAACCGTTGCTCATCGTGTGGGTACTCGTCGCCGGTGGGGCGATCACGCTCACAGTCCGGTGCACGAAAGTGCCTCCCGCACTGGCATACAACCCGCCGGTCGTCGAAGGATTGGGCCGACGACTGCGCCGGCGGGG
>NZ_MVPX01000485.1:0-8991 GCF_002043085.1 Gordonia sp. i37
AGTGCCTCCCGCACTGGCATACAACCCGCCGGTCGTCGAAGGATTGGGCCGACGACTGCGCCGGCGGGTTCCCCTCGTCGTCGCAGTGGTGTTCATCGTCGCGATCGTCGTCACCGCGTTCTGGGGTGACGCCACCCCGCCGAGCGCCCCGATCTACACCGCGGTGCTCGCCGCGGTGTGCAGCGCCGTCCTCGTCGCGTGTTCGCTGTGGGGGTGGACCTCGGCCGCCCAGGTCTACACCTACGCGGCTCCCGCCGCGGTCCTCTCGGGGGCGATCGCCGCGGCCTTCGACGTCTGGGTCATCCCGGATTCGGCGCTGCCCCTGACCGTCCTCGTTCCGGTGATCGTGTGGTGGCTCTACCTCGCGGTGTTCCTGGGCAACGTCACACCACGCACCTCGGAGGAGATGGGTTTGCGCCCAACCGACTAAGCGGTGGTCGTGTGCCCTTGCGGCTCGCACTTCGAGAAGAGGTCCCTGGTTTGCTGGTCTGCCGGGAGGAATGTTTCGAGATGCAGCTCCTCCAAAGAGACGTCAGTCGCCGTCTCCAGCTGGGTCGAGACGCTGAAGAACCGCAGAGTCCCTTCGGCGGAATCGAGTTCGAGAGTGAGAACGGGCCCGGCTCCGGGTGGCGCGCTGAGCACATCTGGAACGTTCGACACGATGTCGTCGGCAAGCTCGAGATGGCGGGGATCGTGAGTGCGATTCGCCCGATGGGTGACCTGCCGGTACAGATGGCCGGCCCAGGTGTTGAGATTGCGGATGCGGGTGGAGATCCCGTCGGGATGCAGGCACACACGCAGCACGTTGACCGGCGGCTCGAGGAGTGCGGGTGCACATCCTGCCAATAGACCTTCCGTCGCATCGTTGGCGTCGATGATGTTCCAATAGCCGTCCAGAATGAGTGCAGGATAAGGGCGATGGGCATCGAGCAGACCGCGTAAGCCGTCCATCACGGCCGCGACCGAAGCGTCATCCCGATCACGGGCCTCGTACCGGGGCGCGTACCCGCCGGCAAGAAGCACTCGATTGCGCTCTCGAAGTGGTAGGTCCAATTGTTCGGCCAGATGGAGGAGCATGTCGACGCTGGGGTGCGCCTTGCCTGTCTCCACCCGGCTCACATGTCGACTGGACACACCGGAACGGTTCGACAGTTCCTGCTGGCTGAGCCTGCGGCGCTCTCGCCAGATCCGGAGCATGGCACCCGCGCTGTCGGCGTTCATGGGTGTCGCGGCCATGCACGAAAGAGTAGACGGCGCATGTCCGGTGGGCCATGACCTCCGAGGTCATGGCCACACGCATCGGTCATCGTCAGACTCCTTGCGGGAAGCCTATTCCCGCAAGGAAGGAAGAATGATGAACGACATCGCAGAGAAGTACCTGCAAACGTGGAACGCCACCGGGAACGACCGGGCGGATCTCCTTGCCGCCGTCTGGTCGCCTTCGGTCTCCTACGTTGATCCGCTCGCGGAAGTCAGCGGTCACGCCGGCGTGAGCGCCGTGATCGATGGCGTGCACGAACAGTTCCCCGAATTCGTGTTCTCCAAACTCAGCGAAGTGGACGCTCACCATCGGCAACTGCGATTCCACTGGGGGCTCGGGCCGGCCGGATCAGAGCCGGTGGTTGTCGGTTTCGACGTGATAGTCCTCGATGAGCAGGGCAGGATCCACGACGTCCGGGGATTCCTCGACAAAGTGCCGGCGTGACATTCCGGGTGATCGCTTCAGCCGCTACCGTCAACGGATGAACACGGCGCACGACCCCACTCCGCCCGACCCCACCCCGCCCGATCCCGCCCGACACCTGATTCGCTACGGCGGCAGCTTCTCGCCCGAGCTGATCGCCCGCGCCGAGGGCAGCTTCGTCTACACGGTCGACGGTGGGCGCATCCTGGACTTCACCTCGGGTCAGATGTCGGCGATCCTGGGGCACTCGCACCCCGAGATCGTGGCGACGGTATCGCGGCAGGTCGCAACGCTCGATCACCTGTTCAGCGGGATGCTCTCCGAGCCGGTCCTCGAACTCGCGGCGCGACTGGCCGATTCGTTGCCCGCACCGCTGGAGAAGGTGCTGCTGTTGACCACCGGCGCCGAGTCGAACGAAGCTGCGATCCGACTCGCCAAACTCGTCACCGGCAAGCACGAGATCGTGTCGTTCGCGCGGTCGTGGCACGGCATGACGCATGCGGCCGCGGCAGCGACCTACAGCGCCGGTCGTGGCGGTTACGGTCCGGTGTCACCGGGGAACTACGCGCTGCCCACCCCGGACGCGTTCCGTCCCGATTTCACCCGTACCGACGGCACCCTGGATTGGGAACGACAGCTGGACTTCGGTTTCGGGCTCATCGACGCCCAGTCGGTCGGCTCGCTGGCCGCGTGCATCGTCGAGCCGATCCTCTCCTCCGGCGGTGTCATCGATCTGCCGCCGGGCTATCTGGCTGCGCTGCAACGCAAATGCCGTGAGCGCGGCATGCTCCTCATCCTCGACGAGGCGCAGACCGGGTTGTGCCGCACCGGTGACTGGTATGCCTTCCAGCGCGACGGCGTGGTCCCCGACATCCTCACCCTGTCCAAGACGCTGGGCGCCGGACTGCCGCTCGCGGCGACCATCACCTCCGCGGAGATCGAGCAGACCGCCCACGACCGTGGGTTCTTGTTCTTCACCACCCATGTCTCCGACCCGCTGGTCGCCGCCGTCGGCAACACCGTTCTCGATGTGCTGGAACGTGATCGGCTCGACGAGCGCGCCACCGACGCCGGAAAACTGTTGCGGGAGGGCCTGCGCGACATCGCTCGTCGCCATGCCGTCGTCGGCGACATCCGCGGGCGCGGGCTGCTGCAGGGACTCGAACTCGTCGAGTCCGGCGACCCCGATGCCAGCGCCGACCGGCTGGGGGCCGCGGTGACCCGTCGGTGCTTCGAACTCGGGCTGCACATGAATGTGGTGCAGCTACCGGGTATGGGCGGCACGTTCCGGATCGCACCGCCACTCACCGCATCCGACGACGAACTCGGGCTCGGCCTCGAGATCCTGGAGCAGGCGATCGCCGAGAGCGTCTGAGTCAGGCGTCTTTGGCGTCGAGCGCGGCGGCGACGTCCGCCGGGAACCCGCCGGTGGCGATCGGCCCCCACGACGTGGGCGTGACCCGGATCAGCGACTTGTTCTGCAGTCGCATCGCTGCACGGTATTCATCCCAATCGGGGTGCTCACCGGCGATCGACCGGAAGTAGTCGACGAGACCGTCCTCGGCGTCGGGCATGTCGAGGACCTCCGCGGTGCCGTCGACCTGAACCCACGGGCCGTTCCACTCGTCGGAGATGACGCACACGCTGACCTGCGGGCGCTTCTTGGCGTTCGTGGTTTTCGCGCGTCCCGGATAGGTGGCGATCACGATGCGGCCCTGGTCATCGACGCCGCCGCTGACCGGCGAGATCTGCGGGGCGCCCGAGTCCCGGGTGGTGAGCAGCAACATCTTGTGGCGCGGCCGCAGGAACTCTTCGAGCTCGGCCTTCTCGACATCGGTGGCGGTGGCAATCGTTCTGGGCATGTCTCCACCGTAGGTGACGCACGACATCCGGCGGACACGTCTCGGTCCCGAGGTCGCCCGCCACGCCGGGCACCGGGCTTATGGTGTGACAGACCCCGAGCGAAGGAGAGACCACCATGTCCGATGCTCCGACCGTGGTGGCCCCACCGCCCACCGCGGGTCTTCGCGAATTGACCGTGCGCGGCGTGATTCTCGGCGGCCTGATCACGCTGGTGTTCACCGCGGCCAACGTCTACCTGGGCCTCAAGGTGGGCCTGACCTTCGCCACGGCCATCCCGGCCGCGGTGATCTCGATGGCGGTGCTGCGCTTCTTCTCCCATCACTCCATCGTCGAGAACAACATCGTGCAGACGATCGCGTCGGCCGCGGGTACCTTGTCGGCGATCATCTTCGTCATCCCCGGTCTGGTGATGATCGGATGGTGGACCGGGTTCCCGTACTGGATCACCCTCGCGGTCTGCGCGGTCGGCGGCATCCTCGGCGTCATGTATTCGATTCCGCTGCGTCGGGCGCTGGTCACCGGCTCGGACCTGCCCTACCCGGAAGGTGTTGCCGCAGCTGAGGTCTTGAAGGTCGGCGAGACCTCCGAGGGCGTGGAGAGCAACCGGGCCGGCCTCAAGGCGATCATCATCGGTTCGGTCGGTTCGGCTCTGTTCGCCCTGCTGGCGAAGATGCGGATCTTCACCGACTCCGTGTCGGCGGTCTACCGGATCGGCAGTGGCGGAAGCATGTTCGGCGCGAGCCTGTCGCTGGCACTGATCGGCGTCGGCCATCTGGTGGGCCTGACCGTCGGTATCGCGATGCTCGTGGGTCTGGTCATCTCGTTCTTCATCCTGATGCCGATCTACTCGTGGGGCGATTTCACGGCCGCGACCGGCGCCATCGGCGACACCATCGACACCGTTTTCTCCTCCGACGTCCGGCTCATCGGCGCGGGGACCATCGCCGTCGCCGCCGTGTGGACTCTCCTCAAGATCATGCGGCCGATCATCACCGGCATCTCCGGCGCACTCACCTCCGCGCGCTCACGCCGCGCCGGGGTCACCGTCGACATCACCGAACGCGACATCCCGTTCCCGTACGTCATCGGCACCGTCCTGGTGATGCTCATCCCGATCGGGCTGCTGCTGTGGGACTTCGTCCACACCGCGAAAGCCGGCTCGTCGTCGATGCCGCTCGTCGGGTCGGCCGGCGGCATCATCACCGTCACCATCGTGTTCGTCGCCATCATCGGCCTGGTGGTCGCGGCGGTCTGCGGCTACATGGCGGGACTGATCGGGTCGTCGAACAGCCCGATCTCCGGTGTCGGCATCCTCGTGGTGATCATCGCCGCGGTGCTGATCAAGGTCGTCTACGGCACCGCGACCGGCGACCAGACCGACGCACTGATCGCGTACACGTTGTTCGCTTCGGCGATCGTCTTCGGCGTGGCCACCATCTCCAACGACAACCTGCAAGACCTCAAGACCGGTCAGCTGGTCGGTGCCACACCGTGGAAACAGCAGGTCGCGCTCATCATCGGCGTGCTGTTCGGGTCGGCGGTCATCCCGCCGATCCTCGGGCTGATGAACGATTCGTTCGGCTTCGCCGGTATGCCCGGCGCCGGCGAGGACGCCCTGTCGGCGCCGCAGGCGCAACTGCTGTCCACTCTTGCCAAGGGCGTGCTCGGCGGGTCGCTGGACTGGGGTCTGCTCGGCATCGGCGCACTCATCGGGATCGGCGTCATCATCGTCGACGAGGTGCTCGGGCGGACGACCGGGCGATTGCGGTTGCCTCCGCTGGCCGTCGGTATGGGCATGTACCTGCCGATGTCATTGACGCTGATCATCCCGGTCGGCGCGATCCTCGGTGTGTTCTACAACAAGTGGGCCGACCGTAAGGGCGGCGACGTCGAGCAGAAGAAGCGGATCGGTGTGCTCATGGCCACCGGTCTGATCGTCGGCGAGAGTCTGTTCGGTGTGGTCTATGCGGCGATCGTCGCCGCCTCCGGGGACGATGGCGTGCTCGGGGTGGTCGGCGACTCCTTCGAGAATTACGCCAAGTGGCTCGGCATCGTGTTCTTCATCCTGCTCATCCTCGGGCTCTACAAGTGGGCCCAGCGGATCGCGGGGTCGATGGGCGGAACCGGGGTCGGGCCGAGCGAGCCCGTCGACGTCACCAAACGCTGAGGCTGCTCACTGCGCCGGTGGCTCGTCGACGACGATCGCCGACAGCGCCGCCAACATCTGCGCACCCCATGCCTCGTCGAGACCGTCCTCGCGATGCATGAGGGTGCGCAGAATGGCTGCGCCACCGAGCATTTCGACGAAGATCGTCGGGTCCACGTCGACGCGCAGTTCTCCACGTTCGCGCGCGTCCGTGAGGCGTTCGGCGACGCCGCCGAAGACTCCGGCGAAGCCCGCGAGCACTCGCTGATGCACCGCCGGATCGGCGGCCATATCGGCGATCAGGCCCGGTAGCGCCGCCCGCGTCACGGGACTGCCGAACACCGCGCACACCTCCTCGACCATCTGTGCCACATCCTCGGAGATCCGTCCGCTCTGCGGCACCAACGTGGTGAACCGGCCGAACGTGGCGTCGTGTACCAGGTGCGGCTTGGACTCCCATCGCCGATAGATCGCGGTCTTGGTGGTGCCTGCACGATGCGCAACCGCGGCGACCGTCACCCCTGCATATCCGGTCTCGGCCAGCAGTTCACGTGCCGCGTCGAGTACCGCGGTATCGATGCTGTCGTCACGGGGCCGTCCGGCGGTTTTCCGGATTCCGCTGCGGGCGCTCGCGTCCTCTGCTGTCATAACGCTACCGAGCGTAGCGGAATGAGGAAGGAATCACCGATGTCCGACACGGCGCCCCCACACAGCGGTCACACCCCCACGGTCGACACCCACGTCGACCCGTTGCAGCGGTCGGCACGCGACACCTCGGAGGTCCCACTCATCCTCGCCGACTGGATCGGCAGCCGCGGGGACTCCCCTCGCGGTACACCCCAGCTGCACATCGATGCCGGCGTCGACGCGAACGGCATGTCGTCGGAGACGATCATGGTCGATGCGCATTGGCCCGACGGGGGTTCACCGGCCGACGAGCGGTGGGTGATGCGCATGGCGCCGCGACCCGAGGACATCCCCGTCTTCGACACCTACCGGCTCGATCACCAATACGAGACGATGCGACTCGCCGCCGAAACCACCGGCCTTCCGATCCCCCGGATGCGGTGGCTCGAGCCGACGGGCGCGCTGTTGGGGTCGCCTTTCTTCCTGATGGATCGCATCGACGGGCTCGTCCCACCCGACGTCATGCCCTACACCTTCGGCGACAACTGGCTCTTCGACGCCCCCATGGAACATCAACGTGCCCTGCAGGATTCGACGATCGAACTGGTGGCGCGGTTACACTCGATTCCCGAGGCGTCGACGAGGTTCGGGTTCCTACGTGAGGGCCAACCTGCCCCCGGGTCGGACCTGCGCAGCCGTCTCACCTGGCTGGCGCAGTGGTACGAGTCGTCGACGACGATCGGCCGGTCCCCGCTGGTCGATCGGGCGCTGCCGTGGCTCGAGGACCACTTCCCCGACGACGTCGCCGCGTCGGATTCGGTACTCATCTGGGGTGATGCGCGGATCGGCAACGTGATCTACCAGGACTTCACCCCCGCGGCGATCCTCGACTGGGAGATGGCCA
This sequence comes from Gordonia sp. i37, assembly GCF_002043085.1. Lineage (NCBI taxonomy): Bacteria > Bacillati > Actinomycetota > Actinomycetes > Mycobacteriales > Gordoniaceae > Gordonia > Gordonia sp. i37. The sequence goes on from NZ_MVPX01000485.1 coordinate 7,225, forward strand.
CCCTCGGACCACGCGAGCTCGACGTGTCGTGGATGATCTTCGCGCACCAGGTCTTCCAGGAGCTCTGTGGGCTCGCCGCGCTGCCCGGTATGCCACATTTCCTGCGGGAGAACGACGTCCGCGACACCTATCGAGAATTGACCGGAGTCGAACTCGGTGACATGCGGTGGTTCTCGGTGTTCGCCGGCGTGATCTGGTGCTGTGTGTTCATGCGCGCCGGCGCCCGACGCGTGCATTTCGGTGAGATCACCCGGCCCGCCGACGTCGACGCCGAACTCTTCTATCACCGTACCCTGCTGGAACGTCTTCTCGAGGAAGGACCGTAATGCTCGGACCCACCGACGAATTCCCCATTCATCAACTCCCCCAACCGATCGCATGGCCGGGTAGCTCCGACCGCAACTTCTACGATCGCTCCTATTTCAATGCCCACGACCGCACGGGTGAGATCTTCCTCATCACCGGCATCGGGTACTACCCGAACCTCGGCGTCAAGGATGCGTTCGTCCTCATCAGCCGCGGCGGCACCCACACTGCGGTACACCTGTCCGACGCGATCGACGACGACCGCCTCAATCAGCATGTCGGCAACTATCGTGTCGAGGTCAGCGAACCCCTGCGCTCGCTGCGTATCGTCCTCGACGAGACCGGCGGCATTTCTGCCGATCTCACCTTCACCGGACTGTTCGACGCGTTGCAGGAAATGCCGCACGTGATGCGCACCGGTCGGCGGATCACGTTGGACGCCCAGCGTTTCGCACAACTCGGCACGTGGCGTGGACAGCTGGTGATCGACGGTGAGGAGATCACCGTCGATCCGGCGACGTGGCTCGGGTCGCGTGACCGCTCGTGGGGTATCCGTCCCGTCGGCGAAGCCGAACCCGCGGGACGTCCGGCCGACCCCCCGTTCGAAGGGATGTGGTGGAACTACATCCCGATGGCGTTCGACGACTTCGCCCTTGTCCTCATCGTCCAGGAGAACTCCGACGGATTCCGAACCCTCAACGACTGTAGTCGCGTCTGGAAGGACGGTCGCGTCGAGCAACTCGGTTGGCCGCGGATTGCCGCGCACTACCGCTCGGGCACAAGGATTCCCACCGGTGCCTCGATCGAGATGACCGACTCCGCGGGCGGCACGGTCACGCTCGAGGTCAGGTCGTTGCTGGCCACACCGCTCCACGTCGGCGGCGGGTACGGCGGTGACCCCGACTGGACGCACGGCCTGTGGAAGGGCGAGGGCTTCACCGAGCGGGTGACCTACGATCTGGCCGATCCCGCTGTCGCCGGCCGCATTCCATTCGGGATGATCGACCACGTCGGCACCGCGACCTGCCGCGAAGCCGACGGCACCACCCGAGAGGGCTGGGGCCTGTTCGAGCACGGCGCCCTCGGTCGCCACGACCCGTCCGGCTTCGCCGACTGGCTGTCGGTGGCGCCGTAGCCGGCGGTGGTCGAGGCGCCTTTCCTGGTGGTCGAGACGCCTTTTCTTGGTGGTCGAGGTGTGACGAGCGCTAGCGAGGAGCCTCGAGACCCGTTGATTCACAGCTGTTTCCACCCCACAGCAAAGGCGGCCGTCACCGCGGGTAGGTGACAATCACCTGCCCACTCCACCGACTCCGCCACTCCACCCGCCGATCGGTGTAGAGCGTCGGCACCCACTCGGCGAGATGTTTGCGTTGATGATCGGCCCGACACAGCGGGATCAGGTCGCCGAGCACTGTCCAGCCTCCGGCTTCGGGGTTGGTGTGGTTGAAGGGTCGCCAGTGG
>NZ_MVPX01000486.1:0-584 GCF_002043085.1 Gordonia sp. i37
GTCGTTGGCCAGCACCTCAGCGCGCAAGGTGGCGCTGGGTGCATAGGTCAATGCCCCAGGGGGTGGCACGGTGTGACCGCCGTGACCTGTCGGATCGGCCGGTGGCGCTTGGGCTCGGTCGGAGATCTGCGGGATGAGCGGTCCAGCCGTACGTGCGGATTCGGGGTAGTGGATGGTCTTGGCCACGTCGGCGAGGGTGGTGGCGTAGCTGGGGTCGATCGGCCCGTATCCCTGCAACCGGGGCACGAGAATCCCGTCCGGATCTTTCAACACCGTCAGGACGGGTGCACCGGGTACGACCAGGGCACGTCCGAACGCCACCGGCACCTCATCCGGCGTCGGCTCATCCATCGGGTCAGCGACGTCGGGTTCGACGACCGGCTCCACCAACTCGACTTCAGGAGCGTCGGCATCGGCGGGTTCGGGTAGCAGGTCGTCCCACGCTGCCGCATCCTCGGCGTCAGCGGGAGTCTCGGCCGACCCATTGCTGTCGGTGCTGCCACCTCGTTTCGGGCAATCATCTTGTCCGCATTCGCAGTCGAGGTGCGCTCCCGGCACACCGGTGATCTCCCCGAGGGCGATCA
>NZ_MVPX01000487.1:0-7835 GCF_002043085.1 Gordonia sp. i37
CTTGTCCGCATTCGCAGTCGAGGTGCGCTCCCGGCACACCGGTGATCTCCCCGAGGGCGATCCCCCGCCTCGGCCCGAGACGACGCGGGTCCTTACGGCAGGTGCGCTCATCGATCAGCGCATTGATCTGCGTTGTGAGGAACACCCCATAATGCGCGGGAACAACCGCACCCAGAGAGGAGTGCCCCGCAACGTCGGGGGTGATGGTCACGTGTCCCACCAGATCGGTGAGGGTGTCACGGTCCTCGATGACACTGTCGGGGTTCATCGAAATCAGCGCGGCGTCGAGCTGTTGCGACAGCACCGGATCCGTCGTGGCGCGGGACCCGTAGTCCAGGACAATCTCTTCGAACGACATCTCGGACTCGTCACCGGTGTCGACGCTGTCGCTGTCGGTGTCGGTGTCCGCGCCACGTTGGGCGGCGCGCGCCATGATCGAGGCCCGGTTGGTGGACAGTTCCCCGTTCAGGTAGGCGGCGCGGATGAGCGGGAACTTCTCCAACAGATCCGCCAGAGCAATCCAGCTGCCGGCTTTGCTGCGGGAGACCTTGAACTGCAACGACACTTCGGCGCGGGCGAGTTTGTCGGCATGTTCGATCACCGAACCCCACACCTCGACCTCGGACTGACCCGCCAAACGCTCGCGATACACCCGCTCCGCCAGCGCGGCGGCAGCCAGGACCGTCCGGGCTTCGTATTTGCGGGACTCGCGTAGCAGGTCCGGGCCGGTCTCGGTGAGCTCATCGCGCGACATGGCTGCGATCGCGGCGGCGTCGGCATCCGGATCGGTGAACGTCAACACACTCGACATCGGAACAACCTCCCCTCCCGCGATCGGACTTGATGAGAACAAGTGTACGAAGGGGTACCGACAAAACCGGTCCGATGATCGCCGGACCGGGGAAATCTGTGGACAACTTTTTCGCGCGCGTCGATCGGGCGCTCTGTTGCGTCGAGTGGGTAGTGGATGTGGTTGCGATACTTGTTATCTCACCAGGGTCTCGAGGCTCGCCGCACGCGGCTCGCACCTCGACCATCGGGGGAAGGGGCGACCATCGGGGGAAGGGTGGACCATCGGTCAGGAAATGCGCCGTCGTTCTACTTCGGACCTTTCCATCCGATGGTCGAGGTGCCGAGGAGCGCCAGCGACGAGGCCTCGAGACCACTCTCGCCGATCATTGTTCGCATCACCCGCCGAGCTGGAACCAGCACCGGCACAAGCGGTCTCGAGGCTCGCCGCACGCGGCTCGCACCTCGACCACCGGGGGAAGGGTCGACCATCCGGGGAAAGGAGGGCATCCGCTCGTCGGAAGACTAACCGAATTGGCCCACTGCGAAACCGATGACAAGTACTGTCACACCACCGACCTCACCGAGGATGAGTGCGGCCATCGATAGGCGTAGGGCTCGGTCGGGGTGCGCGAACTGATTGGTGGTGTCGCGACGCATGCCGTGCCCGATGTAGGTGAGGATTGCGCCGAGGAAGAACACGATTGGGATGCCGGCGGCCACGAGATCGAGCCACGCGGGCCACGCGCTGAACTGCACGAGCGCGGCAAGCAGGGCCGTGGCAAAGGAGTACATCAGCGCCGCACGGTGGGCGATGTCGACGTAGGGATGCGCGAGGTGATCGGGGGCGGTCAGCATCTGCTGGTACTTCCACACGCCGAGGACCAATGCCAGTAACAAGATCAGACCGGCGACGAACAATACGATCGCGGCCTCGGTGCTCATGCGATCATCGTGCCATGCGCGATCCGCTCTCCACCGGTGGTCTGACCCGTCGCGGGTTGATCATCGATGTGGCGATCGCGGTCGTGTTCGCATTGGTCGCCATCCCGATCCACCTCGGGCAATCCACGTCGGCCGCGGTCACCGCGGGCGTCGTGTCGATCGCCTTGGCGCTGCGTCGGCTGGCACCCAGCGTGATGATCGTGCTGGCCCTGGCCTCGGCGGCGGTGCAGGTATCCACCGACCAGATCGCGGTGGTCGCCTCGCTGGCCTACTTCCCACTGTTCGCCACCGTCGGCGGACATCCCGATCGTCGGGTGCGGTTCGGTTCCCTGGCGGTGGCGATCGCCGGATGTGTCGTGGCCGGTTGGGAATTCCCGCACGCCTACGTCGACGCCGCGGGCAACGCGGTCGCCATCCGACTGTTCGGATTTGCCGGTGCGGCCATCGTCGTCATCGGCGGCTGGGCTTTCGGTTTCATCCGCTACCAGCGCCGCATGGTGCAGCAGGCGTCGGTCGCCGAGACCATCGCCGAACTCGAGCGCAAACGGCTACTCGATCTCTACGACGAACAATCCGAGCGCACCAGGCTCGCGCGCGACATGCACGATGTGGTGGCACACTCCCTCGCTGTGGTCGTGGCACAGGCCGAAGGTGCCCGCATGCTGCTCGACGCCGACCCGGACGCCACACGGAAGGCGTTGCACGTCATCGCCGATACCGCGCGAGGAGCGCTCGGCGACGTCCGCGGGCTCCTCGAGCAACTCCGCAATGAGGATGTGTCGTCGGCGTCGCGGTCGGATCGCGACATCCTTTTCGACCGGATGCGGGCGGCCGGCATGACCATCGACACCCAAGAGACCGGGAACGACGAATCGGTTGACGCGAACATCACCCGAGTCGCAGGGCGCGTGCTCGGCGAAGCACTCACCAACGCCCTCAAGTACGGTGACCTCGCTGTACCCGTCGTCGTGCGTATCGAGTGGACGCGCGGATGCTCGATGACGGTGCGGAATGCGCTGTCGGACAATCCCTTGGCCCCGGGCGGCGCGGGACAGGGTATCGCGGGTATGGCCGAGCGGGCAGCGCAGATCGGCGGAACGCTTCGCAGTGCCCGCGACAACGACGACGGGTGGCTCGTCTCCTTGCAGATCCCCGCACCGCACCCCGATACGACGCGAGAGAACCACGAATCCGGAGGGACGCAGACCCTATGATCCGCATCGCCTTGATCGATGACCAACCGCTGTTCCGCGGAGGCATCGCCATGATCATCGGTAGCCAGGCCGACATGGAGGTGGTCACCGAGGAGTCGACCGCGATCGGCCTTGCCTCGGTGGTCCGCACCACCCGACCCGACATCGTGTTGATGGATGTGCGGATGCCCGGCGTCGACGGCATCACCGCCACCGCCGACCTCATCGCCGATCTCGGCGACGATGCACCGAAGGTGTTGGTACTGACCACCTTCGACACCGATGAGGCTGCCGCGTCGGCGATCGCCGCCGGTGCCAGCGGGTTCGTGCTCAAGGACGCCCAGCCCGACTTCCTCCTCGCCGCCATCCGCGCCGTCGTCGACGGCAGCCAGGTGGTCGCCGCATCGGCGACCCGTCGGTTGTTCGAGACACATCGGACACGCGCGGGAGAACCCGGCCCCGAGTACGCACAGTTGACCCCTCGGGAACGCGAGATCCTGGTGCGGGCCGCACACGGCCTGTCCAACGCAGAGATCGCCGCGGCCGAGGTGCTGTCCGAGGCCACGGTCAAGACACACATCTCCCGCATCCTCACCAAACTCGCTCTGCGCGACCGTGTTCAGCTGGTCGTGTACGCCTACGATCACGGCCTCGTCTGACCCGGGACCCCCGTCCTGCGCAGCCTGAGGTACATCTCCAGATGTACGACCGACCGACCTGCGATGTATCCGATTTCCACACCGCGGCCGACGATCTCACGGACACACGAACGTAGCGTCGAGCCCATGAACGCACCCCACACACCTGCCGTCGTCCTGCGCGACGTGTCACGCACCTACGGCGACGCCGCCAACCCCATCCACGCACTGCGTCACGTCTCTCTCGATCTGCATCGCCGCGAGTTCACCGCGATCATGGGACCCTCCGGGTCCGGCAAGTCAACGCTGATGAACGTCATCGCCGGACTCGACGACATCAGCTCCGGGCAGATCTGGCTCGGCGACACCCCGATCGCCGGACTCGACGACACCGCGCGAACCCTGCTGCGCCGCACCACCATCGGCTTCGTCTTCCAAGCCTTCAACCTGATTCCGACGCTCACCGCCGACGAGAACATCCGACTTCCACTCGTACTCGCCGGGATACGACCCGATGCCACACAGCAGGCGTGGATCGCACACCTCGTCGCGACGCTCGGCTTGCGCGACCGGCTCGATCACCTGCCGTCGGAACTATCCGGCGGACAACAACAGCGGGTTGCGATCGTGCGTGCTCTCGCATCCCGCCCGACGATCATCCTCGCCGACGAGCCGACCGGTGCCCTCGACACCCGCACGGGCCGAGAGGTGTTGACACTGTTGACCACCGCGGCCCGCGAATACGGTCAGGGCATCGCGATGGTCACCCACGACCCGGTGGCCGCGTCCTACGCCGACCGGATCGTGGTACTCACCGACGGCGCGATCGCCGGCGAGTACCGGGGTCTGAATCCCCGCCAGATCTCCGACCTGTTGATCGGGTTGCAGGAGGTTCCGGCATGAAGGCCACCTCAACGCGCCTGACCGTCGGGTCGCTGCGCGAGTTCGCCACGATCGGTGTGGTGTCGGCACTCTCGGCCACCTACGGCGCCGCCCTGGTCACCACGTCGCAGATGCTGTCGACGATCTCGGCGCACAAAGGCGGCTCCGCCGGGGCCGCCCTCGACGTCGTCGCCTCGGTCTTCATCATGATCGCCCTGTTCGTGTCGGCAATCGTCATCACCAACGGCGTCACCACCGTGATCGCCGGACGCCGCAACCAGTTACGGCTACTGCGGCTCATCGGCGCGAGTTCGGCACAGTTGCGTGCGAGCCTGACCCGGGCCGTCGCCCTCGACGCGGCCATCGGCGCCGTCATCGGGGTGATCCTGGGCACCGTCGGCACCGACATCACTCGAATCATATTGGTACACAACGGCACCATTCCCGGTCTCGACTATCCGTCGTTTCCACCCGGGGTGATCGTGGCCGGGCTCGCCGTCGTCGCCACCGCCGTGGTGGCTGCTCGGGTCGGCACCCGCGGCGTGCTGACCGGTATGGCAGCCTCCCCGGCACGAAGGGAGATCGGCATGGTTCGACGCGTCGTCGCCGCGGCACTGCTCCTGGCGGGTGCCGGTCTCCTCACGCTGGCTGCACTGTTGGGCGAGCGCGGCAGCCTTGCGGGTTTCGTTGTCGCATTCTTCGGTGCCGCAACATTTTCCGTCGGCGTACTGATCGGCGCACCGTTGATCGTGCCGAGCCTCGTGCGGCTGAGCGGACGCACTCTCGGCGCCGGCGCGCCGTCGGTGGTGGCCCGCAAGAACGCGGTCAGCGACCCGCACCGCACCACCCGGTCGACCCTGGGCCTGTTGATCGGGGTCACCCTGGTGACCACGATCGCGACCGGTATGGCTGCGCTGACCCGTTCGGTCGACAGCTGGGACCTGTCAGCCGCCAACGCTGCGGCCACCCGTGAGACGTTGTCGGTGATCACAGCGATCTTGATCGCCATGGTCGCCATCTCGGTGATCATCTCCGCGGTCGGATTCGTCTCGACGATGTCGCTCACCGTCATCGGGCGAACCCGGGAGATCGGCATGCTCCGCGCGATGGGATTCACGACGGGACAGATCCGTTCGATGATCTTCCGGGAGTCGCTGGCGATGTCGGGGACCGCGGTCGCAGCCGGCCTGGTACTCGGCATCGTGTTCGGGACGGTCGGCAGTCAGTCGCTGGTCGGAGCACTCACGTCCGGTATTCCGCTCGGATTGCCCTGGGCGGCACTGGCATCGATCATCGTGGGAACGTTCGCGCTGGCTCTGGTGGCGTCACTGCCGCCGAGTCGGCGCGCAGTGGCGGTGACCCCGGTCGATGCCCTGGCGGTGCAGTGATCCAGTGGTGCAGTGACCCCGAACGCGGTTCAGAGTAGCTGCGCCAGCGGCACATCGGCGTCCGCTGCGCGATCGAGATCGACGGGGCGGCCCGCGGTGATGAGCGCCTTGATGTCGTCGAGCTGATCCCAGATGTTGACCTGCATGCCGGCGAGCACCCGCGCATCGTCGGACACCCACAGCGCCACGAACTCGCGGGCCGCGACGTCGCCGCGCAGGATGACGGTGTCGTCGGCGCCGGCGAGTCCGGCGTATTCCATCCCGAGGTCGTACTGATCGGTGAAGAAGTACGGGAGGTTGTCGTACTCAGCCGACCCGCCCAGCAGATTTCGCACCGCAACCGCCGGCTGGTTCAGCGCGTTCGCCCAGTGTTCGGTTCGGACCCGCCGCCCAAGGACCGGGTGCTCGGCGTTGGCGATGTCACCGACGACGAAGACGTCGGGATTGCCACTACGCAGCCCGGCGTCGACGAGGACGCCACCACCGTCGATGTCGAGGCCGGCGGACTCCGCAGGCCCGAGCGCCGGAACCGCCCCGGCGGCGACGAGCACCGCATCGGCGTCGACGGTGGTGCCGTCGCCGAGCCGGAGGCCGGTGGCGAAGCCCTCGGTCTCGAGGATCTCCTGCACCTGCACGCCGGTACGCAGATCGATGCCGTGCTCGCGGTGCAGGTCGGCGAAGACCTGCGCAACCTCACGGCCCATCACCGTGAGCAACGGCAGTTCACCGACCTCGGCCACGGTGACCTCGGCCCCGCGCTGGCGCGCCGACGCCGCGACCTCAAGGCCGATCCATCCGCCACCGATGATCGCCAGCCGACGCCCGGGACCGATGTCGTCGCCGAGCGCGGTCGCCTCGTCGAGCGTGCGCAGATGATGCACGTGCGCAGCGTCCTCGCCGGGAAGATTCAGGTGTCGGGAGGACGAGCCCGTGGCCAGCACCAGCTTGTCGTACGGGACGGTCGAACCATCGGGCAGCACAACCCGTTTGGCGTCGGCGTCGACGCGCTCGACGGTGGTGCCCGGACGGAGGTCGATGTTGTTGTCGCGATACCAGTCCGCGTCGTGGACGGTGAACTCGGCGGGTTGCTTCTTGCCCGCGAGGAATTCCTTGGACAGCGGCGGCCGCTCGTAGGGCAGGTGGTCCTCCGCCCCGATCAGGACGACGTCGCCGTCGAAATCCTGTTCGCGCAGCGCCTCGGCGGTCTTGGCTCCAGCCAGGCCGCCGCCGACGATCACCACTGAGGTCATGGCGTTCCTACCTTCCTGGTGGGTACTCGTCCCACCGTACGCGCGCCCATCCGGGGTCGGACCGGCTCCGAATGGTCCATGAGCATCCTGTCCACCCGACCTGTCCTGTCCCGACCTGTCCCGTTCTGAGGAGGCCGAATGGATTCGTTGCGCGAGCATCCCGCATGCCGCGCGGCGGAAGTGATCCGCACGTGTGTCGACCGGATGCTGCTGGCCACCATCGACGGCCATGCGACGATCCTCACCGGCGTCGACCGGGACGTCGGGCGTCTCACCGACGCCATCCGCGCCGCCGCGATGGGCGGCAAGCGGCTGCGTGGGCAGTTCTGCGTCTGGGGCGCGCGGGTCGCCGCCGAGGTGAGTGGCACCGCCGGGGCCCCGAGCACGCCCGGGGTGTGGGAGACGGCCACCGCGATCGAGATGTTCCACCTGGCCGCACTCATCCACGACGACATCATGGACGGCAGCGACGCACGGCGCGGGATGCCGACGGTCCACCACTCCTTCACCGATCGGCATGTGGCCGAGCACCTGTCAGGGGACGCTCGGGCGCACGGGTCGGCGATGGCGATCCTCGCCGGCGACCTGTGCCTGATGTGGTCGGACGAGTTGCTCGGCGACGCCGTCGCCGACCTCGATCGCGCCACCCGATCAGTCGTCCGGTCGATGTGGTCGACGATGCGCGATGAGGCCTTCGCCGGGCAGACCCTCGACATGCTCGCACAGACGCGAGAAACCATCACCCGCCAA
>NZ_MVPX01000488.1:0-9423 GCF_002043085.1 Gordonia sp. i37
CCATCCTGCACTACAAGAGCGCCAAGTACACGATCTCTCCCCCGCTGCGGCTCGGGGGCGCGCTGGCCGGTGCGTCCGCCGACCTCCTCTCGCAGTACGACGAGATCGGCATGCTCGCCGGCGAGGCATTCCAACTGCGCGACGACGTCCTCGGCATGTTCGGCGACCCCGCCGAGACCGGCAAACCCGTCATCGACGACCTCCGCGAGGGCAAACGGACCCTGCTGGTCGCCCTGACCCAGGAGCGCGCCGACCCCGCAGGCAAGCACCTGCTGAGCACGTCGCTGGGCAACCCGGAGGTCACCGTCGACGACCTTCTCGCGGTGCGGGAGCTGATGGCGGCAACGGGCGCCCTCGCCGAGACCGAGGCCCGCATCGATGATCTGACCACCGCTGCGCAGGAGGTGATCGATCGCATCGAGGTCGACGAATCCGCGCGCGAGGCACTGCGGGAATTGGTGCGGCAGTCGGTGAGGCGACGCTCATGACGGCGACACCGTCGGCGAAACCGGTCGTCGAACTGCGCATATGGGGCGTCGATCGGGTGGGACCTGCACTCCTGCGCGTCGCGTCGGGTCGGAGGGCGTTGCGCCATCTGCCCGGTCTGCGGTTCGCGAAGGTGATGGGGACGGGCTCGGCGCGCACGTTCACCCCGCGCGACGCCGACACCCACCATTGGGCGCTGCTGACGGTGTGGGCCGACGCCGATGCCGCGGCCACCGGTGCGGCGTCACGTTATCTGCGGTCCTGGGATCGAGCGGGCAGCGAGACACTGATCGTGCGCATGGTGCCGCTGGCCTCGCGCGGGCGGTGGTCGCGGCGAGAACCGTTCGGCACCAACGCCCCTCGAGCTCGCCGTACCGACTGGACAGGCCCGGTGGCGGCATTGACCCGGGCCCGGCTGCGGCCCACGCGCATGGCGTCGTTCTGGCGGGCGGTGCCCCCGGTGGTCGGAGACCTCACGGCCGCACCGGGAGTGCGCCTGGCACTCGGAGTCGGCGAGGCACCGATCGGTCTGCAGGGCACCTTCTCACTCTGGGACAACTCCGGCGCACTGACCGACTTCGCCTACCGGAGTGCAGGTCACGTGTCGGCAATCCGGGAGACGGGTCCACAACGCTGGTACGCCGAGGAGTTGTTCGCCCGATTCGGCGTCGAGTCGGTGATCGGAACCTACCGGGGGATCACGCCGTGACCGCCGACGATGTGGTCGATCGCGCCGAAGCCACATCCCGACGGCGGCCCCTGCCCCTACGGGTGGCGGCGTGGATTCTGTTGGCCACCAGTGTCGGTGTGCAGATCGCGTTTCCCCTCACCGGCGGCGGCAACGTCGTGCTCACCACGATCGTCGTGGTGGCGATGTCGGCGGCAATGCTGTGTCATAGTGCGGCGACGCACGGCGTGCGGGGACTGCTCTGCCTGCTCGTCGTGGCCGGCGGTGGTGGTCTGCTCGCCGAGGCCGTCGGGGTTCATACCGGAATCCCGTTCGGCGACTATGCCTATACCGGAGCGCTCGGTGGGGAGATCCTCGGCGTCCCCGTGGTGGTGCCGCTTGCCTGGATCATGTTGGGCTGGCCGGCGTTCATCGTGGCACGACGGCTCGCGGGCCGAAAGCTGTGGCCGTTACCGCTTCTGGGCGCGTATGCGTTGACCGCGTGGGATGTGTTCCTCGATCCGCAAATGGTGGACGCCGGGTACTGGCGATGGTCGTCGCCGCATCCGGCGTTGCCCGGTGTCGAGGGGATTCCGCTGACCAACTTCCTGGGTTGGCTGCTGGTGTCGGCGTTGATGATGGCGGTGCTCAGTGCGACGATCGGGCGTCGGGAACCGACACCGACGACCGATCGTCGCGCCGCCGAGTTGCTCCCGCTGGTCGCCTACCTGTGGGTGTATGCGTCGTCGGTGATCGCCCATCTGGTGTTCTTCGGTCGGCCGCCGGTCGCACTGGTCGGCGGACTGGTGATGGGTGTTGTCGCAATCCCGCTGACCGTCAGCATGTTCCGGGAGGTCCGACGATGACCATCCGGCCGCGCGACGTCCTCCGATGGGTCGTGAACTCCGGTACCGCATTGGCGGCAGCCTCCCTTGTGCTGACTGTGTCCAATGCCCGGCGGATTCGCACGCCGGATGTCGATGCACTGCCCGTCGCCGAGCCGTTGTCGGTGCTCATCCCGATGCGCGACGAGGCCGCGAACGCGCCGGGGTGTCTCCGTGCGGTGCTCGCGGCGATCGATCGTTGGCCGGGGCCGGCCCGGATCGTCGTCGTCGATGACGACTCGACCGACGACACCGCGGAGATCCTGGCGATTTGCGCGGCCACCGACCCGCGCGTCTCGGTTGTCGCGGGAACACCGCCGCCGGACGGATGGCTCGGCAAGTCGTGGGCGTGTCATCAAGCAGCACAGCAAGTTCCGTGTAGCGGGGTTCTCGCCTTCGTCGACGCCGATGTGCGGGTCAGCCCGTTCGCGTTCGCCGCGACCGTCGCGGCCCTGCGCGTCGCCGGGCTGGCACTGTTGTGCCCGTATCCCCGTCAACTCGCCGACAGCCCGGCCGAGCGGCTGATCCAGCCGCTTCTGCAATGGTCGTGGATGAGCACGCTGCCGCTCGGGATCGCGGAGCGGTCGTCGCGTCCGAGCCTGTCCGCGGCAAACGGCCAGTTCCTCGTCGTCGATGCCGAGACCTACCACCGAGCGGGCGGCCACGCAGCCGTAGCAGGTGAGGTTCTCGAGGACATCGCTCTGCTCCGTGCGATCAAGTCCGTCGGCGGTCAGGGCGGGGTGGGCGCCGGTGCGCACCTGGCGCAATGCCGGATGTATCACGGCCACCGCGAGATTCGAGAGGGTTACCGCAAGTCGTTGTGGTCGGCGTTCGGCTCGCCCGCCGGGGCCGTCGGCGTGGTGACGATGCTGGTGCTGGCCTACATCGTCCCGGCGGTGGCGGCGCTCACGTGCTCTCGGATAGGGCTGCTGGGATATGCCGCCGGCGTTGCGTCGCGGGCGATCTCGGCCTCCGTCACCGGCGGGCGCACGTGGCCGGATGCATTGGCCCATCCCTTGTCGATCGCGGGTTTCGCGGCGCTCACCGCGGATTCGCTGCAGGCGCATCGCCGAGACCGATTGCGCTGGAAGGGGCGTGCGCTTCCCGGGACGACACCGCGAGCGCGGGTGACTCGCCGTGGCTGAGGTCATCGTGGTCGGGGCGGGCGTCGGCGGGCTGGCCGCAGCCATCCGGCTGCAGCACGCCGGGCATCGGGTGAGCGTCCTCGAGCAATCGACTGCGGTGGGCGGCAAACTCGGAATTCTTGAGCACGACGGCTTCGTCTTCGACACCGGCCCGTCGTTGGTGACGATGCCTCACGTTCTCGCCGAGCTGTTCGCGGCGACCGGCGCACCCGTCGACGACGTTCTCGAACTGCAGCGGCTCCCGACCGCCGCCCGGTACCGGTTTCCGGACGGCACCGGCCTCGATGTTCCCGGCGACTTCGCCGAGATCCCCGGTGCGCTCGACGCCGCTCTCGGAGCCGGAAGCGGAGCGCAGTGGTCGGGCTTTCTCGATCGCGCCCGCAGGATCTGGGACGCCACCCACGGGCCATTCCTCGAAGCGCCGGTCAGCCTGCGCGACATGGCCACTCTGGCCCGCAGTGTGGACGACGTGCGGACGGTCGCCCCGTGGTCGTCGTTGCGGGGCCTTGCATCCCGGTATCTGCACGACCCGCGGTTGCGCATGATGGCCGACAGGTATGCCACCTATACCGGCTCCGATCCGCGTCGCGCCCCGGCCGCGCTGGCGAGTGTGCCCTGGGCCGAACAGCGTTGGGGTTCCTGGTATGTGCGCGGCGGCCTGGGCCGCATCGCCGTTGCGCTCACCGATCGTCTCGCCGCCCTCGGTGGATGCGTCGAGACCGGGACCGCGGGGCGTGAGATCCGGGTCCGCGACGGCCGCGCCGACGGTGTCATCACCGCGTCCGGCGATCTGCGTCGCGCGGATCTGGTGGTCGCCAACGCTGATGCAGCTCAGGTGTATTCCTCACTTGTGTACACATCGTCGGCGCGTCGACAGCTTCGCCGATTGCAGCGGAGCACACCGTCGTTGTCGGGTTTCGTCATTCTGCTCGCCCTCGACGACGAGCCACCCGGACAGCCACATCATCGAGTGTTGTTCCCCGCCGACTACGACGCCGAGTTCGACGCGGTCTTCGGCCGGCATGGGGCGCCACGTCCCGTCGCCGATCCCACCGTTTACATCACCGCACCGGACGACCCGGCCATCCTCCCTGCCGCGGGAACCGGGGCGTGGTTCGTGCTGGTGAACGCGCCGCGTCACGACCCGGATTCGGGAATGGATTGGGACAGCGACGGTCTCGCGCAGGCCTACGCCGACCACGTGCTGGAGGTGATGGCCGCTCGCGGAACCGACGTCCGCCATCGCATCCGTCACCGGTTCGTACTCAGCCCCGCTGATCTCGCCCGCCGCACCCTGACACCCGGCGGTTCGATCTACGGGAGCTCATCCAACGGTCCGCGCGCCGCGTTCTTGCGCCCCGCCAACGCCTCCCCCATCCCCGGTCTCTACCTCGTCGGCGGTTCGGCCCACCCCGGCGGCGGCCTGCCATTGGTTCTCCTGTCCGCGAAGATCACCGCCGGACTCATCGGACGGGCGTAGACACCGCGTTCGATCTCTCACGCCAGACTTCTTTCAGCACAGGAGGTCTCGAGGCTCCTCGCTAGCGCTCGTCGGCACCTCGACCACCGTAGTAGTACCTCGATGGTCGAGGTGCGAGGCGCATGCGCCGAGCCTCGAGACTGCCCGCCACAGAGTCGGTTTCACACCACCACTAGGGAGCCACCGACGGCCCGGTGGAATGGTCTCCGCGTAGGCGCTTGCGGATCAGTTCGGCGCTGATGAGGCACATGGGCAGTCCGATGCCGGGCCGGGTCGAGCCGCCGGCATAGTAGAGTCCGTCCACCTTGCGTGATCGATTGGTGGCCCGCAGGAAAGCGCTCTGGCGCAACGTATGTGCGGGCCCGAGCGCACCACCGGACCACGAGTTGACGTCGACGGCGAAATCGCCCGGCCCCATCGTGCGGCGTACGACGATCCGGTCGGCGAGGTCTTCGATGCCCGCCCAGTCGGCGACGAGTTCGATGGCGCGGTCCGCGGCCTGCTCGATCACGGGATCGCCTGCGCCGTCGACACCGCCGCGCCCCAGCGACGGGTCGGGCGGTACGGGTACCAGGATGAACAGATTCTCATGCTCGCTCGGCGCCACCGAATCGTCGGTCGCCGACGGCCGGCACACATACAGCGACGCGGGCTCGGGAACGCGGGTGGGTTCGGAGAAGATGGCGTCGAAGTTCGCGTGCCAGTCCTCGGTGAAGAACAGCGAGTGGTGCGCGAGTGGTGGCAGCCGCCCACGCACCCCGAGGAAGACCAGCACCGCCCCGGGTCCCGACGTCCGGCGGTCCCACCACCGTTGCGGGAATGTCTGCAATCTTCGTGGCAGCAACCGGGTTTCGAGGTGATGCAGATCGGTCGCGCCGATCACGATGTCGGCAGGCAGCACACTCTCGGCGCCGTCCGCACCGGTCACCCGCACCCCGGTGACCGTTGCCCGCCTTCCGACCGGTCCGCGACCCGAATCGCGGGTACAGATCTCGGTTGCCGCCACCCCCGTGTGCAGGCGCGCACCGTGATCGACGGCGACACCGACGAGCGCGTCGACGAATCGGGTGAAACCCCCTTGCGGGTATCGGACCCCGTCGTCGAGGTCCAACCAGCTCATCAGGTGATACATCGCGGGCGCACGCTCGGGCGACGCCCCGAGGAACACTGCCGGATAGCCGAGGATCTGCTGTAGCCTC
This sequence comes from Gordonia sp. i37, assembly GCF_002043085.1. Taxonomy (NCBI): domain Bacteria; kingdom Bacillati; phylum Actinomycetota; class Actinomycetes; order Mycobacteriales; family Gordoniaceae; genus Gordonia; species Gordonia sp. i37. The sequence continues at coordinate 5,862 of NZ_MVPX01000488.1, forward strand.
CGGTCACGAAAGTGCCTGGCGGTGAACGACTCCAGGCTCTCGGTGAGCAGTCGCGCCAACCGGGGGAGGCGGCGTAGCAATTCGGTGGCGGTAAACGCCCGGGCCGACTCGAAGCTGGTGTACAGGAATCGTCGAACGGCCACGTCGTAGGTGTCGCGCGCCGACTCCAGGTACTCGTCGAATCGCACGCCTGCACCGGGTTCGGTGCGCTCGAACAACTCTCGGTTGCGAGCACGGTCGCCGGAGATCTCCAATGGATCGGGCTCACCTTCGAAGAACACCCGGTATCCGGGCTCGAGTCGGGTGAGCTCCAGTTGCTCCGCCGTCGACGTCCCCAGCAGCGCGAAGAAGTGGTCGAAGACCTGCGGCATCAGCCACCACGACGGTCCGGTGTCGAAGCGGAATCCGTCCGTCTCCCAACTCCCGGCCCGCCCACCAGGATTCGCGTTCTTCTCGACGATGTCGACGTCGTGCCCGTCGGCGGCCAACAACGCAGCAGTGGCCAGTCCGGCCACACCGCCGCCGATGACGACGACCTTCTTCGGTGTGGTCACCGGCTCGACACCCCTCCCGCTCGTGGATATCCACGGCGCACTGCTGCCGCCGCGGCGATGCGGGCCTTGGCCGGCCCGGGAACCCGTACGCGCGTGGTCACAGCATCCGCCGGAGCCACCTTGCGCAGACGCGCCGACAACTCGGCGAACAGATCATGGGCGGTACATACCGCGACCCGTGCCTCACCGGGCAGGTCGGGAATGATGCGCGCCGCGGCGGCCAGATCGTCGTCGATGTCGTCGAGCCACCGCCGCCACGCCGTGTCGCTCGGAGCCTGCGGGTCGAGGCCGGTCAGATAGCGTCGGCCGAGTTCACCGTCATCGACTCCGAGGTCGCGCAAGAAATTGACCTTCTGAAAGGCGGCCCCGAGACGCTTCGCCCCCGGCGCCATCGCCGCGTAGCGGACCCCGCGGTCGGGTTCCTCGGCAAGGAACGCCCGCAGGCACATCAGCCCGACCACCTCGGCCGACCCGTAGATGTAGGTGGCCAGACTGTCCTCGTCGTGCTCTCGGCAGGTGAGGTCGGTGCGCATGGACGCGAAGAATGGCGCGGTCAGCGTGGCGTCGACGCCGACCCTGCGGGCGGTGCGGGCGAAGGCGTGGACGACCAGGTTGGTGCTCGCCCCGGTGTCCATCGCCGCGAGGGTGTCGGCCTCGAGCTGATCGAGCGCGACCCGCCTGCTCTCGACGTCCTGGCCGGGCCGCGGGGCGTCGACGATCTCGTCGGCCACACGCACCAACGCATAGATGTTGCGCACGTCGCGGCGGATCGGCCCGGCCAGCAGCCGAGAGGCGAGGCCGAACGACGACGAATACGAGCGGATCACCAGGTCGGCGCTGGCGTCGGCGACCTCGTCGTAGCGCACATACGGACGGGTCGTCGCAGGCGATCGGTGCGAACCCATCTGGCGCAGGCTCATGACGTCTCCCGCTCCGGCACACGGTAGGGGTGGGCACCGAGCGCGTGCACCTGATCGACGAACCACGGGCTGAGCAGCCACGGGGTGCGTCGCGCCGCCGACCACACGTCGTCGACGTCGGTCCACGCGACGTCCATCACCTCGTCGGGGTTGGGCCGCAGCGGACCGGTCGGTCGCGCGACGAACACCGGGCACACCTCGTTCTCCACCACACCACTGGCATCGACGGCCCGATAGCGGAAATCGGGTAGGACACAGCGCACATCGGTGACGTCGAGGCCCAATTCCCGCTGGGCGTAACGATGCACGGCGTCGACGGCGCTCTCGCCGGGTCGCGGGTGCCCGCAGTAGGAGTTGGTCCATACACCCGGCCAGGTCTTCTTCGTCAACGCCCGGCGGGTCATCAGCAACCGGCCGGCCTCGACGAGATGACAGGAAAAGGCGAAGTGCAGCGGGGTGGAGGTGGTGTGCACCGATGTCCGGTCGGCGGTACCGCACGGCGTGCCGTCGGGCTCGACGAGTACCACCAGGTCCTCGGTCATGCGCGGTCTGCTCCTCATTGGTCGGTCGGGCCTCGATCGGCCCGGCGTGCCTCCAGACAACAGCACTTCGACACCGACGCAAACTCGGATGGGCGACCCGACCGGCTCAGTCCCGATGCAGTAGCGGCAACAACCGTTCGGTCTTGTCCTGGGTCCATCCGGGCGGCTGCAGAATGTCGGCCCACGAGTACGGGATGGCGCTCAGATAGTTGTGGCCGTGACCGTCGGGCACGTTCACCGACACGGCCATGTCCGCCGACACCTGCAGGAACGTGACGAACGGCATCCACGTCATCGCCCCGAGCACGTCGCGGCCGTGCTCTTCCTTCAGCCACTCCGGCTCGTTGAGGATGAGCCGCGGCGACCACCAGGCGATCGGGTCCGACGCGTGCTGCAGGTAGACGACGCGCGGGTCGAGCCACGGCGTGTCGGGACGGTTGAGGTCCGAGGCGTCGGCAATGAACCGGACGTGCCGGCCGTCGTCATAGATCGGCAGGACTTGTGGCGAACCGGCATCGCGGGCGGCGGTGGCGTCACTCCACAACTGGTTGTTGAACGTCGGCCCGACGAACAGTGCGCCGTTGGTGCGGGCGACGACCGTCGGGACGGTACCGAAGGCGGCCTCGGCACCGAACGAACCGAGGCTCTCCCCGAACACGACCACCTTGGGTCGGCGGCCCTCGGGCAGTTGCTGGATGCGTGCGTCGACGGCCTCGAACAACGCACTGCCGGCCTGGCGCGCACGTTCGCTGTCGACGAGGAAGGACAGCCAGCTCGGCAGATACGAGTACTGCATCGACACCGTGGCGACGTTGCCGTTGTACATGTACTCCAGCGAGTCGACCGTCGCCTTGTTCAGCCACCCCGATCCGGTGGCCGACCCGATGGCCACCACGGCCCGGTCGAGACCCCCGGCACGGACCAACTCATCGGCGGCCATGGTGGCGTTGGCGCGCAGATCATTTCCCGATCCGAGCCCGACGAATGCCCGGATCGGCTCCATCGCGGGCGCCCCGTTGAACGCCGAGAGCTGTTGCACGTCGGGGCCGTTCGCGACGAATCGCCGGCCCTCCCGGCCGAGCGAGCCCCACGTGACCAGCGAGCCCGGGCCACCGGATCGGACCATCGTCGTCGGTGCCGACGTGGTCGCATCGGTCTCGTCGTTCGCCGCGGCGAAGGAGGCGTTAAGCCACTTCATCGAGTAGTTCGCGACCACGCCGTTGAGGATGAACACGGTGATCAGGACGATCACCGTCGCGCCGGCGACCGCAGAAATCCGCGGTGGCGCAAAGCGATTGAGTTTGCGCACCGACCAGACGACGAGTGCGGCCCACAGTTGTCCGATCACCATCAGCAGCGCGAACACGACCACGGAGACGACGATGATCAACGGGTAAGCCGTCCACGAGAGCTGGTCGACCTTCATCAGCGAGCGGATCTCGGTCTGCCACACCGAATACCAATAGAACATCACCGAGGTGCCCACCGCGAAGATCACACCCAGCGCGGCCCACAGGTACCACGGTGGCGAGGGCCACCGCCGATC
>NZ_MVPX01000489.1:0-18147 GCF_002043085.1 Gordonia sp. i37
ACCCGCCCCAGCCAGGCGAAGAAGGCGCCGAGACAGTAGCCGACGGCGGCCGCGGCGCCGCTGACGATGCCCTGGAACAGCGGCCCGCGCGGTAACAGTGACGGTGTCGCCGAGAACCAGAGGAATGCCGTTGCCACCGCCAGGCCGGAATAGCTGATCCGGCCGAGGTAGGCCACGGCGCGTTCCCGTGCCCGTGACCGGTGCGGCTGGGCGCTCACGTCCTGCGGGGCGTCGACGCCGTCGACGGCGTCCACATCAGATTCCGGCACTGGCCATGCTCCTGTCGTCCGCGCCCCGACGGTCGGGCACAATCGGTCGGAAACATCTTGTCAGACGGCATATCGCGGCAGAAGGGCAGAATGTATGTCTCTCCCGGGGCGCCGGTTCGCGTGGCTGTGTGTCGGCGTCGTGACGGTTCTCGCCTGCGTGCAAGTGCTGATCTTCGTGACCCCGGTTCCCGGTGTGCAGTGGGCGGTGCCGATCGCCGCCACGCTCATCCTCGTTCTCGCCAGGGCTACCGGCTTGTCCTGGGCAGATCTCGGTCTGGCGCGACGATCACTCGGTACGGGTCTGCGCTACGCGGCGGTCATCATCGGTGCGGTTGCCGTGGTCACCGCGGTCGGTGTCGCCGTTCCGTGGACGCGCGACCTGTTCCACAACGACGCCTATCGGGACGTCCACGCGGCGCTGGTGTCTGCACTCGTCCTCATCCCGATCCACACCATCCTCGCCGAGGAGGTGATCTTCCGCGGTGTGCTGCTCGGTGCGCTGCGACGGATCTGCAGTCCCCGGACAGCGCTGATCCTGCAGGCCGGACTGTTCGGACTGTGGCACGTCGGCTCGTCGATGGGGCTCTCGGCACACAATCAGGGGCTCGGTGACATCGTGGGCAGCGGCCCGCTGGCCACGTTCGCCGGTGTCGCGCTCGCCGTCGTCGTGACCGGCGGCGCAGGAATCCTGCTCGGCTGGTTACGGATTCGCAGCGGGAGCCTGCTCGCGCCGATCGCCTTGCACTGGTCGGTGAACGGCCTCGGCGCGATCGCCGCGGCGATCGCGTGGCAGCTGCCGGGGTGAACGGTCAGCTCGGGGCGTCGAGCATCGGCACCAGAAAGCGTCGGGCGATGTCGGCGAGCTGATCGTCGTCGTCGGTGTCGACGAGCGCGCTCGGCGTGGTCAGAAACGACGCCGAGATCCGCGCCATCATCTCGGCAGTCAGGTCGGTGTCGAGGTCGGCGCGCAGGGTTCCCGCGCGCTGCTCCTGGCGCAGCTGCTGGGCGATGAACTGTGCAACGGTGGCCAGCAGCCGCCCGTCGGCGCCGAGCGCACCGGCCAGCAGGGTGGGTTCGGTCTGCTGCAGCCCGCTGATCAGCGGGTTCGTCGACACCGCGCGATAGGAACTGACGAAGGCCAGCACCAGGCGCTCGGCGATGGTGCGCGCCGGGGCGATGTCGGCGAGGAATTGAACGAGGTAACGCCGGAACTCCCGCAGCATCACCTCCTCGACGAGCACGTCCTTGTTGGTGAACTTGCGGTAGATGGTGATGCGTGAGGTGCCCGCGCGCTTGGCCACCTCTTCCAGCGAGGTGCGTTGAATACCGAAACGACAGAATTGTGCATATGCGGCATCAAGCAATTTCTCTCGGGTCGCGTCCGCATTCGCGCTTTCTCCCCCTTCGGCAACGACGTCGTCATATGCCCTCTCCAACAACGACTTCGGTGCCGACGACGCCGAGACCACCATGAACCTCCAACGCATTCGGGGTGAATCTGTTGTGATGCCAATCACTGTATGCTACTCCTGATGTTACAACGTTACTCACGTTGTTACATCGCGTCATCGAGTCGGGTGGCGATAGACGGGAGCACAACATCATGGAACAGCTCAACCGGCGCGCGGTCCTGCGCGCCACAGGCACGATCGGCGCCGCGGGCGCCCTCGCGACACTCACCCAGGCCACGCCCTGGACGTGGGCACCGGCCAACTCGATCCCGGGTGTGGGAACGGGAGCCGATCCGCGAACGATCTTCGACGACGAGGCCGACCAGGTGATCGCTCGGGTCATCGACAGCGGCAAGATCGTCGAGGTCAACAATCTGCTCAATCAATGGCGCACCAACTCCCAGCCACTACCGGCCGGGTTGCCTCCGGAATTGCGGGACTTCATCGAACACGCCCGCCAACTGCCGTCGTGGACCGATCGCGGCAAACTCGCTGCCGCGGTGAGATTCAATCAGCGACGGGGCACCTACCTCGGAGTGCTGTACGGCTTCGCCAGCGGCATGATGAGCACCGTCATCCCCAAGGAGGCGCGCGCGGTCTACTACTCCAAAGGCGGCTGGGACCTCAAGGACCGGATCTCCAAGACGGCCAAGCTCGGCTACGACATCGGGTCGCTCAATGCCTATCAGCCCGGCGGCGAGATGGTCGTGACCTGCGTCAAGACCCGAATGGCCCATGCGGGTGTGCGGCATCTGCTGCCCAAGTCCGCACACTGGGTGCGCTCGGCACCCGAGGAGAAGCCGATCAGCCAGGCCGACATCATGGTCACCTGGCACAGTCTGCCGACGACGGTGATGCGCAACCTCGAGAAGTGGAAGGTGCCCCTGCCTGCAGACGAGTCCGAAGGGTTCCTGCATTCCTGGCAGGTCACCGCGGCGATGCTCGGCGTGCAGGACCAATACATCCCCAACTCGTGGGCCACCGCCGATTCGCAGGCCAAGCAGGTTCTCGATCCGATCCTCGCATGGACGCCGGAGGGCCAGAAACTCGCCGACATGCTCCTCGATCTTGGGATGGATCTCGACCTCACCCTGCTGTCGCGCCCCATCCTCGGTGCGCTGACCCGGTTCATGCTCGGCGACAAGATCGCCGACTGGTTGCACATCCCCCGTGAGCCCGTCTGGACTCCGCTGTTGGAAACCGCTTGGGGCCCTTACGTCGCGGTCCGCGAGGGCCTGCTCAACGCCGGCCTGCCGCGGGAGACCTACTGGCTCTTCGACGAGTTCCTCCGGCAGTTCGTGCTGTTCTACATGGCCGAGTTGCGGATGCCGATCAGCATCCAGATTCCCTACTTCAACAACCCGAACTACAACTGACGCCGCGGCCCACGATCCCGCCGCACTATGCTCGATTGCGTGAATGTGCGTGCGGGAATCGTGGTCACCGGAACCGAGGTCCTCACCGGTCGGATCTCCGACGCGAACGGCCCGTGGGTGGCCCGGCGCCTCCTCGACCTCGGCGTCGACGTCGCCCACATCACCATCTGCGGCGACCGGCCGGACGACCTGACCGCGCAACTACACTTCCTCGCCGCATCCGGGGTGGACCTCATCGTCACCACCGGCGGTCTGGGCCCGACAGCCGACGACCTCACCGTGGAGACGGTCGCCCGGTTCTGCGGACGCCCGCTGCATCTCGACACGGAGATGGAAACCCATATCGCGCAAATCATCTCACGCTGGCAGCAGCAGCGCGGCGAGCCCGCGACGGAGTCGTCGCAGGCCGGCACCCGCAAGCAGGCAATGATTCCCCAAGGCGCGCAACCGATCCCTCCGGTCGGCACCGCACCGGGAGTCGCGATACCCGCGGTCGCCGAGGACGCAAGGCGAGCACCGGCGATCCTCGTCCTGCCGGGTCCGCCGCGTGAGCTGCAGGGCATGTGGGACGCGGCGATCGATACCGAACCGATCGCCGCTGCGATCGCCGGACGCGGCGACTTCCGCGAACAAACCATCCGAGCCTTCGGGCTCTCGGAGTCCGACCTGGCCGCCACCCTGCGCACCATCGAGCCAGGGATCGACGGCGCCGACGAGTTGGAGATCACCACCTGCCTGCGCCGCGGTGAGGTGGAAATCGTGACCCGTTATCCGATCGGCGCCCAACCCGCCTACGACGCCCTGGCCGAAGGGTTGCTCGAACATCATCGGACACAGATCTTTTCGGTCGACGGTTCCACCATCGACGATCTCGTCGCCGCGGCGCTGCAGGGCCGCAGCGTCGCCACGGCCGAGTCGTGCACCGGCGGCATGATCGCGGCGCGCCTCACCGACCGCGCCGGGTCCTCGGACTATGTGATGGGCGGGGTCGTCTCGTACTCCAACGAGGCCAAGGCCGGAATGCTCGACGTCCCAGCCGAATTGATCACCGAACACGGCGCCGTGAGCGAGCCCGTCGCCGCGGCGATGGCGCAGGGCGCGGTCGGTCGCTTCGCTGTCGACATCGCAGTGTCGACCAGCGGGATCGCCGGCCCGGGTGGCGGAACGCCCGACAAACCGGTCGGCACCGTCTGTTTCGGTGTTGCGCTGGCCGGTACGGCACCGCGCGCACGGACGCTGCACCTGCCCGGTGACCGCGCCGCCGTGCGCGAGCGGTCGGTGACCATCGCGATGCATATGCTGTACCGCGCGCTGCGATCCGATGGTCGAGCTGACAGCCTCAGCTGACGGCGGTCTCGAGGCTCGTCGCTATCGCTCCTCACACCTCGACCATCGGGCAAAAGACCCCCAATTCCGATGGTCGAGGTGCGTAGGAGCGCCAGCGACGAAGCCTCGAGACCCCTTGCTACGGTGCTGGTTCCGCCCCACGAGCGTCCTTTGCCCGCGCACCGGGACGACGCGCCAGATCCCGGAGTAGGTCGAAATCGCCATCGATCAACGCTCGCCGCTTGCCGCGTGACCACCCCTGTATCCGCTTCTCGAGCCGGTACGCCTCTTCAACAGTCGAAAACTCTCGACTGAACACCACCCGCACAGGACGACGGCGACTGGTGTACGCAGCACCCTTCCCCTCATTGTGTTCGTTCACTCGTCGGTCGAGATCCACCGTGCTGCCAACGTAATAGCTGCCATCGGAGCATTCGAGAATGTAGACGTAGCCGGACATGGGGTCAGTATCGCGTGCGATCGAGCGGTGGCCGGAAATCTATCCACAGGTAGGGAAACAGCCTTGGCTGACGGCGGTCTCGAGGCTCGTCGCTATCGCTCCTCACACCTCGACCATCGGGCAAATAGACCCCGTCGCCGGCGACCCGCCCGGCCGTCGGCTTCCCACACCGGTGGTCGAGGTGCGTAGGAGCGCCAGCGACGAAGCCTCGAGACCCCGTGCTACGGTGCTGGTTCCGGGCCGCGCTGGGCGTCGGACCACAACTCCGCGATGATGTCGGACGCCGACCCGCCGCAGATGGAGGCGAATGAGGTTCCGGCCCAGAGGTTTACGTCGCGGCGCTCACCCGCGGCGACCGCGGCCTTGCGAAGCGGGCTCGTCAGATGATGGACGGCGGGGTACTCGGCCGGGGCGAGGTCGTCGTAGGTATCGACGAAGACGTTGCGTATGGCCCGCGCCGGACGGCCCGAAAATGCCCGCGTGACAACGGTCTCCGCCGACGCTGGGCTCCGCAAAGCCGCGCGGAGCACCCCGTTGGTCCCCGCCTCGTCGGAGTCCAGGAGCGCGGTACCGATCTGCACGGCCACCGCCCCGGATGCGAGCACCGCTCGGACAGCTTCGCCGTCGCCCACCCCGCCGGCGGCGATGACCGGAATATCGGCCCTGGACACCACTTCTCGCACCAGATCCACGGTCGAGGTGTCGTTCGGCACCGCGTCGAGATCCAGGGTGCCTCGGTGTCCGCCCGCCTCGGTTCCCTGCACACACAGCACATCGACGCCGACGGCCACCGTCCGATCGGAATCGGCAACGCTCGCCACGGTCGCTATCACCGTGATTCCGGCATCGTGCAGCCGTTGAACGATTTCGACCGACGGAATACCAAAGGTGAACGACACCAACCCAACCCGTCTCTCGATGACGAGGTCGATCTTCGCGCCGAAATGGTCATCGTCGGAGTCGACGACGTTCGGCAGGGGAACACCGTAGCGCTCGGCCACCGGAGCCAGCGCATCCCGGTAGCGTTGCACGGCGCCACGATCACGGATCGGCGGGCCCGGCGTGAAGATGTTGACTCCGAACGGTATTCCCGCCTCGGAGACCGCGGTGATCTCCGATTCCAGGAGTTCGGGGGACTTGTATCCCGCTGCCAGGAAGCCAATCCCGCCGGCGCGCGCGGCCGCGATCACCAGGCCCGGCGTCGACGGACCACCCGCCATCGGGGCCGCGATGATCGGCACCTCGAGATCCCGAAGATCGAACATCCTCACTCCTGTCCCACCGCATGGTCGGTGATACCGCCGGCGAATCGTCTGCGGTAAACGACCGGCGCCACCCCCACAGTCGTCGTGAAGTGGTGGCGTAGCAACGTCGCCGATGCGAATCCCGACAACCGGGCCACCTCCTCCACCGACAAATCGGTCGATTCCAGCAGGTTCTTGGCGTGCAGGACACGCTGTTCGGTGAGCCACCGACGTGGCGGAATGCCGACCTCGTCGACGAATCGGCGCGCGAAAGTCCGTCCCGACATGTGCATTCGATCAGCGAGGGCATCGACGGAGATGTCACTGTCGAGGTGCGTGACCATCCAGTCCAACAGCTCGCCGAAGCCCTCGTCGGCGCACGTGGGCATGGGCGCATCGATGAACTGCCGTTGCCCGCCGTCGCGGTGCGGAGGCACCACCATGCGGCGGGCGATGCGATTGGCGATGGTCGGACCCCACTCTTCGCGGACGAGGTGCAGCGCGGCGTCGATACCCGCTGCGGTGCCCGCACTGGTGGTGATCGGGCCGTCGTCGACGAAGAGGACGTCGGTATCGACCTCGGCTTCGGGGAACATCCGCGCGAGCTTGTCGCCGTAACGCCAATGCGTGGTGCAGCGTCGCCCGTCGAGAAGTCCGGCAGCGCCGGCGGCGAATGCTCCGGAGCAGACCGTCAGCACCCGGCCACCGCGGTCGACTACCGTACGCAAGGTGTCGAGGATCTCCTGCGGATACTCGCCGGACGTACTGCCCCCGGGAATCGCGACGAGGTCGACGTCGAGGCAATCGTCGAGCGTGTACGGCGCGGCAATGGTCACGCCTCCGTCAACCTGCAGCGCCGCGTGCGGAGTCGGTGAGGCGACGCGAAAGTCGAAGGCGGGGACACCGTCGTCGGTGCGATCGAGTCCGAACACCTCGTGCAGCACCCCGAATTCGAAGAGAGCGACGCGCCCGTAGAGCAGAACGGCAACAGAATTCAACACCCCACCAGTCTGGCAGATAATTTGCGAAGCATGTCACTTCGGCCACTGGTGGCAGGTAATTTATGGGCGCATTGTTTCTGTCATGACCACACTCATCGTTCTCCTCGCCGTACTCGTCGCCGCCCCGACCGTCGTCATCATCTACCGTGTGCACCGCAAAGTCGATGACGCACAACCCATTCCGCTGGGACATCTCGCAGGTCTCGCGGTCGGCGACGATCGTCCGTGGAAACGCGGACCGGACTCCGACCGCATCGCCGCGGAACTTCGCGTACTCCATCTGCAACGGAGGGACTCGGCCTAGACATCCAAACATGGGATGTTAGGCTCTTTGCGTGCCGCCGCTGATCACCCCACCGCCCCGTACCAGTTCGCTCGTCGTCGATCGCATGCACGAGTTGATCCGGGACGGGGCGTGGGCCGTCGGAGCCCGAATCCCCGCGGAGCCCGAACTCGTCGAACAATTCGGCGTGGGCCGCAACACGATTCGTGAGGCCGTGCGCGCGCTCGAACACTCCGGGCTGCTGATGCCGCGCCGCGGTGACGGCACCTACGTGCGCAGCCGTAACGTTCTCGCCGCAGCGTTGGAACGCTGTGCTCCCGACCCCGAGATCACCGATCTGCTGAGCACCCGGCGGGCACTCGAGGCCGAGGCCGCCGACCTCGCTGCCCTGCGCGCCTCGGCCGCCGACGTCACCCGGCTGCAGAACAAGCTCGACGCCGCGCTCGCCGCCATCGCCGCCGGAGACCTGCGCCGCTATGCCCGGCTCGACATCGAGTTCCACGCCACCATCGTCGAGATCTCGGGCAACCGGCTGCTGATCGAACTCTATGAAGGTGTCGGCGAGGTGATGCGCCGCACGCATGAGGCGATTGCCGCGGCAGCGGTCGACGACGGACATCCCGACGGTCACCGCGAGGTTGTCGCGGCGATCGCCGCCGCCGACCCGGCGGCGGCACGCGCGGCTGTGCACGTCTACCTCGACCTCGCCCACGAGATCGTCCGATGAGCGTGACCAACACCGCGCCCGCGACGTCGGAATCGCGTGGACGCCGACCACTCGGCACGGTGATCACCGCGGTCGGCGTGATGCTGGTGGCGGCGAATCTGCGGCCCGTCGTCGTGTCGGTGGCACCGCTGATCGACGAGATCACCCGCGACGAAGGCTTTTCCAGCGCCACCGCCGGCCTGCTGACCACCCTTCCGGTTCTGTTCTTCGGGCTCAGCGCGCCCGTGGCGCCACGGTTGGCGGCCCGGTTCGGGATCGAACGCACCATCTTCGGAGCTCTGCTCCTGCTGACCGTGGGCACCCTCATGCGCCTGATCCCCGGTGCGCCGATGCTGTTCATCGGGTCGGCGGTGGTCGGTGCCGCGATCGGTATCTGCAACGTGGTGTTGCCTGCGCTGATCAAGCGCGATTTCGCCCATCGGTCGGGATTGATGACCGGGTTGTACTCGATGACGCTGTCCGGCGGTGCCGCCGTTGCCGCCGGAATCACCGTGCCCCTCGACAATGCGTTGGGCAACAACTGGCGGCTCACGATCACCTCGTGGGCGATTCTCGCCGTGATCACCGTCGTCATCTGGGCACCGCAGATCGTCCAGCACCGTCCGGAAACGGTCGCCGGCACCGGATCGTTGCGCCGCAACACGATTGCGTGGGCGATCACCGTGTTCATGGGCGCACAGTCACTGGTGTTCTACACCTTCACCGCCTGGCTGCCCGCATTTCTCATCAGCCAGGGACATTCGCGGGCGTCAGCCGGTACCATCCTGGCCATCGGTCAGGTCGTCGCGCTGCTGGCGTCGTTACTCATCCCGATCATCGCCGGGCGCTACCGGGACCAACGTCTGATCACGCTCGTCGTGATCGTCCTGTGCGGGATCGGATTGGCCGGACTCCTGCTCAGCGACCACGCCACACTGCTGTGGACGATGCTGGTGATGTTCGGCCCCGGATCGTCGATCAGCCTCGCGCTGCTGTTCATGGTGCTGCGCAGTTCCTCGGCCGAGCAGACCGGCCAGGTGTCGGGAATGGCGCAATCGGTCGGCTACATCCTGGCCGCGTTCGGGCCCATCGCCGTGGGAGCACTGCATGATTCGACCGGATCGTGGACGATCGCGCTGTCGGTGCTGGCGGTCCCGCTACTCGCGCAGGCTGCCTCGACCCTGATCGCCGGGCGTGATGTGAAGATGGACTGACCTCTCCCCTTCCCCTTTCACTGTAACCCGCCGGTGGGGGCTTGCCGCAAGGCCCCACCTCGGGTTCACAATGGCGCCCATGGTTTTTCGCGCCTCGTGCGATCCTGCCGTCATCGGTGACGACGACCGGCATTTCGCCGTCATCCCTGACCACCTCACCCACACCATCGCCGACCTCAACGAACGCCTCGGCGCGCTACGTCTCGCCGACGGCGGTGGCGGCCGTCGCGCACTCGACCGTGACCTGGAGATCCACGAGACGAATCGCCGGCTCCGCGTGTTGCGCCGCTACAGCCTGGATCTGTGCCTCGGACGTATCGTGCGCGCCGACGGCACCATCAGCTACATCGGCCGCATCGGCATGACCGATCGTGGCGGCGAACAACTACTCGTCGACTGGCGCACCCCGGCGGCCGCACCGTTCTTCGCCGCCACCCACGCCGATCCCCAGGGGTTGTCGAGTCGGCGGCGGTACCGGTGGAGTCAGGGACAGGTCGTCGACTTCTGGGACGAATCATTCGACGGTGAGGTCGCACATCTCGCACTCGACGACGATTCGGCGTTCCTCGCCGGCCTCGGCGCCTCCCGCGAGCCGCGGATGCGAGATGTGTTGGGCACCATCGCCGCCGACCAGGACGCCATCATCCGGGCCGACAGTCACGGTGCTCTCGTCGTCGACGGCGGCCCCGGCACCGGCAAGACCGTGGTCGCGCTGCATCGTGCGGCGTATCTGCTCTACGCCGACCCGCGGCTGGCGGGAAATCGCGGTGAACTACTGGTCGTGGGTCCTCACGAGGAGTACCTCGGTTACATCTCCGACGTCCTGCCCAGCCTCGGCGAGGACGGCGTCCGCACCTGCACCTTGCATGACCTCGTGCCCGAAGGTGGCGGTGCGACAACCGAATCCGATTCCGTCGTCGCACTCAAGGACGGCCTCGACCCGATCGCCATGATCGAGCGGGCCGTCGCCTTCTACGAACAACCGCCCACCAACACTGTGGAAGTCGAGACCCCCTGGGGTGAAACGGAACTCACGGCCCCCGAGTGGGCCGAGGCCTTCAGCACTCCCGAGCCCGGCACCAGCCATCACGAGGCACGCGAACAGGTGTGGGACGCACTCACCGACATCATCGCCGACGCTCTCGATACTCGTGATCTGCCCCGGCTCCGTCGAGCGTTGGCCGGCAACGACGACCTCGTCTCCGCGTTCACCACGGCATGGCCGATTCTCGACGCTCCCACCCTGGTCGGCGATTTGTGGTCGGTGCCGGCGTACTTGCGTCTGGCCGCACCGGAGCTGAACACCACTGCACTCCGAACATTGCAGCGGGACAACCCGACCGCGTGGACCACCTCGGATATCCCGTTCCTCGATGCGGCGCGGCGTCGGCTCGGAGATCCCGGCTTCTCCCGACGCCGGCGCCGGCGTGAGGCGGTGTTGGCAGCCGGTCGAGACGCGATGGATCGCGTTGTCGACGACCTCCTTGCAGCACACACCTTCGACGACGGCGAGGGTCTCGCGCCGATGCTGCGCGGCGAGGATCTGCGGAGCTCACTGGTCGACGACTCCACTGCGCCTGTCGCCGAGCGCGATCCATTGGCCGGGCCGTTCGCCCACATCATCGTCGACGAGGCGCAGGAGCTGACCGACGCTCAGTGGTCGATGCTGGTGGCGCGCTGCCCGTCTCGCAGCGTCACCGTGGTCGGCGACCGCGCCCAGTCGCGACGCGGATTCACCGAAAGCTGGCCGGAGCGATTGCGCCGGGTCGGATTCGGCGAGGTCCGTGTCGCCGGTCTGTCGATCAACTACCGCACGCCCGAGGAGATCATGGCGCAGGCCGCGCCGGTGATCACGACCGCGATACCCGACGCGAATGTCCCGACCTCCATCCGGAGCAGCGCCATGGAGGTCGGCCACGGCACCGTCGCCGACCTCGCTGCGATCCTCGACGAGTGGGAGCGGACTCATCCCGAGGGGGTCGCCTGCGTCATCGGCGATCCGAGCAGCCTGCCGGCACCGATCCACCGCCCGCGCGTGCGGACGCTCGCGCCCGAGCGCGTCAAGGGTCTCGAGTTCGACCTGGTGGTTCTCGTCGCGCCGGATCGCTTCGGTGCCGGCATCACCGGCGCCGTCGACCGTTACGTCGCGATGACCCGCGCCACCCAACAGCTGGTGATCCTCTCCTGAGCGGACCGACGCCAGGCTTGCGCATCTCTCAATTTTCCATAGACTATTTTTTACAGAGTTGAGAGGAACACTGCCATGGCCATTAAGCTGTCCGTCGAAGAAGACGCCATCGTCAAGACCGTTCGCGACTTCGTGGACAAGCAGGTGCGTCCGGTGGTGCGTGAACTCGAGCACGCCAACACCTACCCCGAAGAGCTCATCGAAACGATGAAGGAGCTCGGGATCTACGGTCTCGCCATCCCCGAGCCCTACGGCTTCGCGCAGGTGTCGATGCCCTGTTATGCGCAGGTCACCGAGGAGTTGGCCCGCGGCTGGATGAGTCTGGCCGGGGCGATGGGCGGGCACACCGTCGTCGCCAAGCTGCTGCTCACGTTCGGCACCGAGGAGCAGAAGCAGAAATATCTGCCACGCATGGCCAGCGGCGAGCTGCGCGCGACGATGGCGCTCACCGAACCTGGCGGGGGTTCGGACCTGCAGAACATGCGGACCGTTGCGGCCAAAGAGGGTGACGAGTACGTCATCAACGGGTCCAAGACCTGGATCAGCAACGCCCGCAAGTCCGGTCTCGTCGCATTGATGTGCAAGACCGATCCGGCCGCGCAGCCCGCACACACCGGCGTCTCGATCCTGCTGGTCGAGAAGGTGCCGGGATTCACCGTCTCCAAGGATCTGCCCAAACTCGGATACAAGGGTGTGGAGAGTTGCGAGCTCAACTTCGATGGCGCCCGCGTGCCCGCCGATTCCGTGCTCGGTGGCGTGGAGGGCAAGGGCTTCGCCCAGATGATGAAAGGTCTCGAGACCGGCCGTATTCAGGTGGCCGCCCGTGCGACCGGCGTGGCGCGCGCCGCCTTCGACGACGCCCTGCAGTACGCACAGGACCGCGAGAGCTTCGGCCAGCCGATCTGGAAGCATCAGGCCGTCGGCAACATGCTCGCCACGATGGGTACCAAACTCGCCGCCGCCCGCAGCCTGCTGCTCGACGCCGCAGAACGCGTCGACACCGGCAAACGCGCCGACATGGAGGCCGGTATGGCCAAACTGTTCTGCTCGGAAACGGCCATGGAAATCGCCCTCGACGCGGTGCGCATCCACGGCGGATACGGCTACTCCACCGAGTACGACGTCGAACGGTATTTCCGCGACGCGCCGCTGATGATCGTCGGCGAGGGTACCAACGAGATCCAGCAGAACGTCATCGCCAAGCAACTCGTCAAGCGGGGTGGGTTGGACCTCTGAGCGTCGGGTTCGCGTGTCACACTCGACACCGACGAGCACACGCCAACCCGAGATCGCGCGAAATGGGTCCGAGAATGCAAGGAGCACAGTAAATGTCGCCACTCTATTTCGAGGATCTCGCCGCGGGCCAGCGGTACCCGGGAACAACCACCGCCCGGATCACCGCCGACGACATCCGCGCCTTTGCCGAGAAGTACGATCCGCAGCCGTTTCATCTGGGCGATGAAGGCGCGGCAGGCTCGGTGTTCGGATCGCTGGCGGCCAGCGGATGGCATACCGCAGCGATCACCATGCAGTTGCTCGTGGCGAGCGAGTTCCGGCCGGCCGGCGGGATCGTCGGCGCAGGTTTCGACGAGCTGAGCTGGCCGCGACCGGTACGCCCGGATGACGAACTGCGTGTCGAGAGCGATGTGCTCGAGGTCAGGCCGTCGCGGTCGAACCCGAGAGTCGGAATCGTCAAGCTCCGCACGGTGACCTTCAACCAGGATGACAAACCCGTACAGACGTCCGTGGGCAACATCGTGGTCCCGACCCGCAGCGGATCACCGGCGGCCGACGCTCCCGCCTGACTGCGGCCGGCTGGACGTCGGATTGCTCACGCCGGCAGCGGGGCATTCGCGCCGGCGCCCGGCCCCCGGCGCACTGTCACCGACCCCCGATCAACGTGCTCACCACACTCGGAGCACACCGGCTCGAGCGTCGTCGTGTGACCGCAGCCGGTGTGCACGAGCTCGACCGGAGCGCCGTCGGGTGCCGACCACTTGTCGCCCCATTGACGCAGGGCGTTGATCACCGTCCACAGGTCGCGGCCTTTGTCGGTCAGCCGGTAGTCGTAGCGAACCGGATTGTCCTGGTAGGGATCCCGGACCAGGATTCCGTGCTCGACGAGCGTGTCGAGTCGCTGGGTGAGCACGTTGCGAGCGATACCCAGACGGGTCGAGAAGTCGTCGAAGCGCGTCACCCCGAACAGTGCGTCGCGGATGATGAGTAGCGTCCACCACTCGCCGACGACCTCGAGGGTCTGCGCGACCGAACAATTCATTCCGGAGAAGCTGGCGCGGCGCATGCGTCGAGTCTAGTGGGTTGCGTCAGACAACTCAATCTGCTTTCCTCAGTTTCGTCACGAAACTCACGACTGAGGAGACCCCGATGACCGACGTGGCTCATGCCCAGGAATCCGGCGTCGCGTCGGCTCCTCGGCGTCCCGCATTGATTCTGGCGTTGCTGTCGCTCGCGGCCTTCATGGCGAGCCTGGATGTGTTCATCGTCAACGTGGCGTTCGAGGACATCGGACGCGACTTCCACGGCGTCTCACTGTCGGAACTGTCGTGGGTGCTCAACGCGTACACCATTCTCTACGCCGCGCTGCTCGTACCCGCCGGCCGGATCGCCGACCGCTACGGACGCAAGGCCGGCTTCTTGATCGGCGTCACGATCTTCACGCTCGCCAGCGCGGCATGTGCTGCCGCTGAAGGTATTTGGTGGTTGGTCGCTTTTCGCGCCGTCCAGGCGGTCGGGGCCGCGATCCTGACCCCGGCAAGCCTCGGGCTCGTCGTCGCCGCCATGCCGACGGAGATCCGCGCGCGATCGGTGCGGATCTGGGCCGCGACCGGTGCAGTGGCCGCAGCGCTCGGACCGGCCGTCGGCGGTGTGCTGGTGGAGGCATCCTGGCGGTGGGTGTTCCTCGTCAACCTGCCCGTGGGCGTGCTCGCGCTCGTCGGGGGCGCGGTGTTGCTCCCGCGATCGCGCAACGAGGCCGCCGAGCACCTGCCGGATCTTCTCGGCGCCGGTTTGCTCGCGATCACCATCGGCGCGTTGGCCCTCGGCCTCGTCGAGGGGCCGACCTGGGGCTGGACCGACGACCGGATTCTGCTGGCGTGGGCCGTCACCGTCGTCGGACTGATCGGTTTCCTGATCAGTTCGGCACGACACCGAGAACCGGTGATCGATCCGAATCTGTTGCGCGTGCGCGCATTCTCCTTCGCCAACATCACCGCCGTGCTCTTCTCCATCCCGTTCGCCGGTGCCCTGCTCGCGAACATCCTGTGGATGCAGCAGGTATGGGGGTACTCGGCAATCAAGACCGGATTCGCGGTCTCTCCCGGACCACTGATGGTCCCGATCTTCGCCGCCGTCGGGCACCGGCTCACCGCCCGGATTCCGGTCGGCATGGTCATCGCCGCCGGATGCGCACTGTTCGGCCTCGGCGGTCTGCTGATCTCGCTGTCGATCTCGTCCACACCCGCCTACGCGACTGCACTACTGCCGGGCTGGCTGATCGGCGGAGTCGGTGTGGGCCTGGCGCTGCCGGCCATCCTGTCCTCGGCAACCGCAGATCTGCCTGCCACACAGTCCGCGACGGGCAGCGCCGTGGTCAACATGAGTCGCCAGATCGGAATGGCCTTGGGCGTGAGCGTCCTGGTCGCCATCATCGGCAGCCCCGTCGGCTACGACGCCGTACATGCGGTCTTCCAGCACGCATGGTGGACACTTGCCGTGGTCGCGGCTGCGGGTGCGATCACGGCACTCGGAATGACGCCTCGCCAGGGGGGCTCCGCGAACAACGCTGTCTGACTTTGCAGACGCTCGCGGTACACCACCGGCGTTCGTAAGTTCAGACGGCGTTCAGAACAACGCGCCGACGCTACTAGGCTCACCCACGTGTCCGCCGCCGAATATCACGAGATCGCCCGCACCCGAGACCGGGTGCGGCTGGCGGTGCAGGTGCGCGGGTCCGGGCCGACGCTGCTGCTCCTGCCCGGGCAGGCCAACAATCATCACTGGTGGGATCGCACCCGCGGCGATTTCGACTCCCACCACACCACCGTCACCTTCGACTATCGCGGGACCGGTGCGAGTGGTTCCGGTGGCGAGCGCTACAGCACGCTATTGTTCGCCGAAGATGCTCTGGCGGTGATGGATTCGCTCGCCATCGACAAGTTCGCGGTGTACGGCACGTCGATGGGCGGTCGTGCCGCGCAGTTCCTGGCGGCATCGGCACCACGTCGAGTGCGGCGGCTCGTCCTCGGATGCACCACGCCCGGCGGGATTCATGCCGTCGAACGAGACGAGTCGGTGCGTCGCGCACTGGCCGGTCCGGACGCAACCGCGGCGCTGTTGGACTACATGTATTCGCCGCAGTGGCGTGCCGCCAACCCCGGCCCATATCACGTACTCGGCGATCCGGACATGTCCGACGCCGACCGGCGGGCGCACCTGCTGGCGAGCAATCGACACGATGCGTGGGCGGTCCTGCCCGACATCACGAGTCCCAGCCTGATCCTGCACGGCACCGATGACCTGATGGCGCCGGTGGCCAACGACGAGATACTCGCCGAGCGCATCCCCGACGCCCGCGCACACATCCTCGACGGCGCCCGACACGCCTACTTCGACGAATACCGTTCGCAGACAGTGCCTCTCGTTCTGGACTTCGTGACCGGCTAGGCTGGGTGCCATGCGTTTCGGCATCTGCATCCTGCCCGATCTGACCTGGCGAGAGTCGCGGCCACTGTGGCAACGCGCGGAGGAGATGGGCTTCGATCACGCCTGGACCTACGACCACCTGGTCTGGGGCGGCCTGCCCGACTCCCGCTGGTTCTCCTGCATCCCGACGCTGACCGCCGCCGCGACCGTCACCCGACACATCGACCTCGGTGCGTTCGTCGTCTCCCCCAACTTCCGCCATCCGGTCGCGTTCAGTCGCGAGGTCGCCACCCTGGTCGACATCTCCGACGGCCGCTTCCTGCTCGGCCTCGGTGCCGGCGGGACCCCCGACGACACCGTCCTCGGCGGCGACCGCCTCCCACCCAAGCAACGCGTCGACCGCCTGCAGGAGTTCACCCTGCTGCTCGACCGCACCCTTCGTGACGATCACGTCGATGCCGACGGCCAGTACTACCGCGCCCGTGACATGCGGCTGGTCGGCGAACCGGTACGGCCGCGCGTGCCATTTCTGTTGGCGGGCAACGGTCCCCGATCAGTGCGCTTCGCCGCACGGCACGGCGACGGCTGGATCACCACCGGCACGCCGTCGGAGACCGTCGACGACTGGTTCGACGGGATCCGCGCGAGCTGCGATGTGCTCACCGAAACACTCGACAAGGACGGGATCACCAAGGACTTCCCCCGCTACCTGAGTCTCGATACCTCGCCGCGCAACGCCCTGGAGAGCGTGGACCTCTTCGACGAAATGGTCGGATGCGCATCGTCTTTGGGATTCACCGACGTCATCGTGCACTGGCCGAGATCCTCGGAGCCCTACCTGGCTCCCGACCACGTCCTCGACGAGGTTGCCGCCCGACTGCAACCCGGGCGTGCCGGCGCCGTCGATGTGACAGACTGATCGGTCATGAGCAAGGGCACACCGATAGCGGGCAAGGTCATCGCCATCACCGGCGGCGCAGCGGGCATCGGACGCGAGATCGCCCGGCACCTCGCCGACGCCGGGGCACGGGTGGCCATCGGCGATCGCGACCTTGACGGTGCGCGTGTCACGGCGAGTGAGATCCCGGGCGAGGCACATGCTTTCGCGCTCGATGTCACCAGCACCGAGTCCTTCGAGGCCTTTCTCAATGCGGTCGAGTCGTCCGTCGGACCGATCGACGTCCTGGTGAACAACGCCGGGGTCATGTGGGTCGGCCCCTTCGACGCCGAGACCGACGCGGCGGCCGACGCGATGCTGGCGGTCAACTTGCACGGCGTGATCCGCGGGGTGCGGCTCACCGCGCCGCGGATGCGCCACCGCGGACACGGCCACATCGTCACGATCGCTTCTGCCGCTTCCAAACTCGCCCCTCCTGGCGAGGCGACGTATGCCGCGAGCAAGCACGGCGTGCTCGGCTACCTGACCGCAGTCCGTGAGGAACTCCGCGGCTCCGGGGTTCTCCTGACCGCGGTCATGCCGACCGTAGTCGACACCCAGCTCGCCGCGGGGACCGCGACCGGTTCGGCAGCCATGCTGCAGCCGGCCGACGTCGCCGCCGCCGTCGTCGCGGCGATCGAGAAGCCGCGCTTCGAGGTGACCCTGCCATCCTTCGTGGGTCCCGCGGTGCGGGCGGCAGGGCTGCTCCCGCAGGCGATCCGAGATCTGTTGATGCGCCGGATGGTGCCCAACCAGGTTGATGCGGTGCGCAATTCGACGACGCGGGCCGAGTACGAGTCCAGGGCGCTGGGCGACTAGGGTACCCCGATACCGGTGGCGATCCGAAGTTGTTCGGGGTCACGCCCATTGGCGGCATTCATGTCGCATCGCACCGTTCCGTAGCCCTCCGGCAGGCCGTGCCCGTAGCCGTCCCCGTTGGTGTACTGATGGGCGATCATCTGTCTGCGCAGATCGTCGGTGCCGGCCGGGAACCTCGGAAGGGCCCCGTAGGACGGGATGACGAAGCCGA
>NZ_MVPX01000049.1:0-15338 GCF_002043085.1 Gordonia sp. i37
GCACGGGGCCCCGCCCGTGCCGCCCGCCGGTCCGCCGCGCCCCGTCGCGCAACCCGGGATGGGGCAGCGTCCGCACGAGCCGTATTCCGGCAGGCATGACCAACGCGGTCCGCAAATACCACCCGGACAGCCTGGGCTGCCGGCACGGTCGGACGCGCAACCTCCGGCACCGGGCGGACAAGTTCCGACCGGACGCCCCGTCGCCGACGGCGAGGCGATGAAGAAGCGCAACCCGATTGCGGTGTGGATCGGCCTGCCGCTGATCACCCTCGGGATCTACTCGCTGGTCTGGTACTACAAGATCAACAAGGAGATGGCCGCCTTCGATCGGCGCAAGGAGATCTCGGCGGTCGGGCCACTGTTGGTGATCATCTTCCTCAGTTGGACGGTCATCGCCCCGATCATCAGCTTCCACAACACCGGCAAGCGCATCCGTGAGGCCCAGCGCTGCGCCGGGCTGCCCGAGACGTGTAATCCGTTGCTGTGCTGGGTACTCGGCTTCGTCTTCGGTCTGCACACCTTCTACATGCAGAGCGAACTGAACAAGATCGTCGACCGCTACGGAGCCGAACCGGGCACGACGGTGCCGCTGTTCGCCTGACTCACAGGAACGATCCGGCTCCACCGACGAGGTCGAGGAGTGGTTGTGGGAAGAACCCGAGCACGATCGTGACCGCCGTGCACAAGGCGATGGACGTGGTCGTCAATGCGCTGGGCCGCACCACATGCGGGGCGTCGACGGGAACGTCGGAGAAGAACATCGCCACGATGATGCGGATGTAGAAGTACGCCGCGATGGCGCTGCTGATCACACCGATCACCACCAGCACCGAACCGCCGCTACCCGAGACCGCGGCGAACACATCGAATTTCGCGATGAAGCCACTCGTCAACGGAATGCCGGCGAACGCCAGCAGGAACATCGAAAACATTGCTCCCACAAGCGGATAGCGCCGCCCGAGACCGGCCCACTGATCGATGCCGGTGGCCTCGCGTCCGGACAGGTGCGCTCCGGTGGCGCCGCCGGTGCGGGCCGACCCGGTGAACGTCGTCGGCTCGCGAACCACCGAGACCGTGGCGAACGCACCGAACGTCGAGAAGGCGTACGCGGCCAGATAGAACAGGGTGGCGCTGACGCCCGCTTCGTCAAAGGCGATGAGCCCCAACAAAATAAACCCGGTGTGTGTCACCGAGGAGTAGGCGAGCAGGCGTTTGACGTCGGACTGGGTCACCGCCATCACCGCACCGCCGAGCATGGTGACGATCGCCACCGCCCACAACACCGGTTTCCAATCGTCGGCGAGCGCACCGAAGCTCGTGTAGAAAACCCGCAGCAGCGCGCCGAACGCAGCAATCTTGGTGGCCGCGGCCATGAACGCGGTCACCGGCGTGGGTGCGCCCTGATAGACGTCGGGGACCCACGAATGGAACGGCACCGCGCCGATCTTGAACAGCAACCCCACCGAGAGCAACGCCAACCCGATCAGCGGGAGCAGTACCTCACCCGACGTTCCGGCGGCGGCGCGATCGACACTGATCCCGATGACCGTCAGGTCCAGCGAGCCGGTGCCGCCGTAGACGAAGGCGGCGCCGAACAGGAAGAACGCCGACGAGAAGGCGCCCAGCAGAAAATATTTGAGGGATGCCTCCTGGGAGAGCAGGCGGCGGCGCCGGGCCAGGGCGCACAACAGGTATAGCGGCAGCGAGAACACCTCGAGCGCGATGAACATGGTGAGCAGATCACCGCATGCGACGAACAGCATCATCCCGCCGACCGCGAGCAGGGTCAGCGGAAAGACCTCGGTGGTCACGCCACCGGCTCGGGTCGCGTCGAATTCGTCGTCGGAATTCGGGGTACTCGCTCCCGACGGCGTGAACATGTCGGCGCGGTCGCCGGTCAGCGTGGCCTGTGCTGCCGCCCCCGGCCCATCACTGACCCGACGTCGTCCGGCGGGGTGTTTCACCAAGCGCGTCGACGGTGCCACGACCCGTTCGAGTCCGCGCTCGGCCATGAACGCCACGGCGAGCACGGAGATCACCAGCAACAGCCCCTGCAGGAACAGTGCGGGCCGATCGAGCACCACCGCCCCGGACACCGCGGTCCGTCCCTGACCACCGTCGTCGGTGAGATGGACGGCCAGCACGATGACCGCGATCAGCGCGGCCACCAGCCCCGCCGTCGACAGCACCAGTTGGGCGCGCCACCGGCCGGCCCGCGGCGCGAACGCCTCGACCAGCACCCCGATGACGCCGACGCCGAAGACGATCAACATCGGTGACAGCAGAGAGTATTCGACGTGGGGCGGGGCGATCGCGGCCAGCGTCGCCGTGATTTCGTGCGCAGTGGTCACGTGTGCCGCCATCACTTGCCACCTCCGTTGTTCTGGACCACCACGGCCGGTGCCGGGTCGTCGCGTCCCACGGTGGTCAGCGTGTGCGAGACCGTGGGGGTGATCAGATTCAGCAGTGGCTGCGGGAAGAACCCGAAGACGAGCAGCAGGGCGAGCAGCGGTGCCACGACGAGACGTTCGCGGCCGTGTAGATCAGGCATCGTCCGACGGGCGGCGCCGGGACCCTCCACCGGTGTCGGCGGGCCACCCATCACGCGTTGATAGAGCCAGAGAATGTAGATGGCGGACAGGACCAACGCGCTCGACGCCGCGATCGCGGCCACCGGGTACCGGGTGAAAGTTCCGATGAACACCAGGAATTCGCTGATGAACGGCGACAGCCCGGGAAGTGACAGGGTGGCCAGCCCGGCGACGAGGAAGGTGCCGGCGAGGACCGGCGCGACCTTCGCGATGCCACCGTAGTCGGCGATCAGGCGGCTACCACGCCGCGAGACGAGGAACCCGGCGATCAAGAACAGTGCCGCGGTGGAGATTCCGTGATTGACCATGTAAAGGGTCGCACCGCTCTGGGACTCGCTGGTCATGGCGAACACGCCGAGGATGATGAAACCGAAGTGCGAGATCGAGGTGTAGGCGATCAACCGCATCATGTCGGTTTGTGCGATGGCCAGGATCGCGCCGTAGACGATACCGATCACCGACAGCGCGATGATCAGTGGGGCAAAGGTTTTCGATGCCTCGGGGAACAGCTGCAGACAGAATCGCAGCATCGCGAAGGTGCCGACCTTGTCGACGACGGCCATCATCAGCACCGCCGACGCCGGGGTGGCCGCGACCGCCGAATCGGGGAGCCACGAGTGGAACGGCCACAGCGGGGCCTTGATCGCGAAGGCGATCATGAAGCCGCCGAACAGCAATGCCAGTACCCCGGTGCTCGCGTCGAGGCGTCCGCCGGCCACCGCGTCGGAGATCGCCGGGAGACTGAAGGTGCCGCGGCCGTCGGCGCCGATTCCCGAGCGTGCGGTCACCACGTACAGCCCGATCACCGCCGCGAGCATCAGCAGCCCACCGAACAGGTTGTACAACAAGAACTTCACCGCGGCGGCGGCCTGCGTGCCACCGCTGCCGAAACCGCCGATGAGGAAGTACATCGGGATCAGCATGGCCTCGAACACGATGTAGAACAGCAGGACGTCGGTGGCGACGAAGCTCATCAGCACCATCGCCTCGACCGCCAGCATCAACGCGAAGTAGGTGTGTGGGCCCTTCTGCCGGCGACCGCCCGAATGGTCCAGGGAGCCTGCATGATCGGCGTCACGCCAGCCGGCCAGCACGAGAATCGGCATGAGCACGGTGGTGAGCAGGATCAGGACCAGCCCGATGCCGTCGAGACCCAGTTCGTAGCGCGCGCCGAAGGACGGGATCCACCGCACGTCGGTGACGAACTGATAGCGGGGGCCGTCGGGATCGAAACCGATCGTGAGCCCGACCGACACCGCCAGCGCGGCCACCGTGCCGAGCAGACCCGCCCACTTCGCGAGATCGGGGCGCTGCGCCGGGATCGCGAGCACACCGACGGCGACCACCGCCGGGATCAGCCAGAGGATCGTCAACCAGCCCATCGTCTACACCCCCCTGACCAGCATCAGCGCGGCCACCACGACGGTCGCCCCGGCCAGCATCGACAGCGCATATGATCGGACGAAACCGCTCTGCCACAGCCGTATTCGATTCGACGATGCGGTGACCAAGGTGCCGACGCCGACCCCGGCGCCGTCGACACCCTCGGATTCGAGGACGTCGAGACCTCGTGCCAGTGCCTGGCCGGGTCGCATCAACACGCGCTCGTTGAACGCATCGCCGTAGAGGTCGCGGCGTGCCGCGACCGTCAGTGCGGTGACCTCGCGCGGTGCCGTCAGCGGGATCGGAGCCCGGGCGTATCGCGCCCACGCGACACCGATACCCGCCGCGACCACGACCAGGACACCCACCGTCACGACCCAGGTGGGCACCGGCAGCTCGCTGTGATGCTCGCCGACCACCGGTGTCAGCCAGTGCACCAGTGCGTCGCCGCTGACCAACAACCCGCCCGCGGCGACCGATCCGAGCGCGAGCAGGACCATCGGTCCGGTCATCGTGGCCGGCGCCTCGTGCGGGTGTGCCTCTGGCGCCCAACGCTTCTCGCCGAAGAAGGTCATCAGCATGATGCGGGTCATGTAGAAGGCGGTGATGCCCGCGCCGAGCAGCGCGGCCCCACCGAGGAGTACGCCCCGTGCACCGCCGGCGCCGAAGGCCGCCTCGATGATCGGGTCCTTGGAGAAGAATCCCGAGAACGGGGGTACCCCGATCAATGCCAGATACCCGAGCCCGAAGGTGACGAAGGTGATCGGCATGAGTGTGCGCAGCCCGCCGAATCGGCGCATGTCGGTCTCGTCGTTCATCGCGTGCATCACCGAGCCCGCCCCGAGGAACAACCCGGCCTTGAAGAATCCATGGGTGAGCAGATGCATGATCGCGAATGCGTAACCGGCCGGCCCCAATCCGGCGGCCAGCACCATGTATCCGATCTGGCTCATCGTGGAGGCGGCCAGTGCCTTCTTGATGTCGTCCTTGGCGCAACCGATGATCGCGCCGAACAGCAGTGTCACCGCTCCGACGACCGCCACGGCCAGACGGGCGTCGGGGGCGACGTCGAAGATCGCGTGCGAACGGGCGATCAGATAGACGCCTGCGGTCACCATGGTCGCCGCATGGATGAGCGCCGACACCGGCGTCGGGCCCTCCATCGCGTCACCGAGCCACGATTGCAACGGTACCTGGGCGGATTTGCCGCACGCGGCGAGCAACAGCAGGAAACCCAATGCGGTCATGGTGGCGTGTCCGGCGGCGTCGGCGCCGGCGAACACGGTGGAGAACGAGACCGATCCGAAGGTCGCGAACATGACCATCAGCGCGACCGCCAACCCGATGTCGCCGACGCGGTTCACCACGAACGCCTTCTTCGCGGCGGTCGCCGCCGAGGGCCGCTGCTGCCAGAACCCGATCAGCAGGTAGGACGCGAGACCGACTCCCTCCCAACCGAGATAGAGGCCGAGGTAGGAGTCGGCGAGTACCAGCACGAGCATCGCGGCGAGGAACAGGTTGAGGTAGGCGAAGAATCGGCGACGATCGGGATCCGAGACCATGTAGCCGATCGAATAGATGTGGATCAGGGTGCCGACGCCGGTGATCAACAGCACGAAGCACATCGACAGCTGATCGAGGTAGAGCCCCATGTCGACGCTCAAGCCGCCGCTGCCGGTGCCGGCCGGGGTGATGTGCAGCCACGTGAACAGCACCTGGTGTACGGGACGGTCGGCGGTGTTCCGGCCGAGCATCCCGACGAACAGCGCGACGCCGACGCAGAACGATGCGGCGGCCAGCACGCATGCGAGATAGTGCCCCCAGCGGTCGGTGCGCCTGCCCGCCAGCAGCAGGACGGCCGCACCCAATAGCGGCAGCGCGGGAACAACCCAGAGAATGCTCGCCGATGTGTCGGTGCTCATGCCGCCCTCCTCATCTCCCGGCCGTCCCTATCTCCGCAGCAGGGCAGCGTCGTCGACCGAGGCGCTGCGTCGGGATCGGAAGATCATCATGATGATCGCGAGTCCGACGACCACCTCGGCGGCCGCGACCACCATCGTGAAGAACGCGATCACCTGCCCGTCGACGCTGCTCTGCATGCGCGCGAAGGTCACGAACGACAGGTTCGCCGCGTTGAGCATCAGCTCGACACACATGAACACGACGATCGCGTTGCGCCGCAACAACACCCCGGCCGCACCGATGGCGAACAGCAGGGCCGAGAGATACAGGTAGTTCTCGGGATTCACTTCGCCGTCCCCCGATCCGGTTGTCGGGCGCGCAATCGTGCGTTGACCGACAACTCCGACGGGGTGCCGTCGGGCAGCAGGGCGGGGATGTCGACGGCGTTGTGCCGGGCGAAGACTCCCGGACTCGGCAGCGGTGTGACGTCGACGCCCCTGCGGAACCGCTCGATGGAGATCTCCCGCTGGGTCCGCTTCGGCCCGAAGCGTTCTCGGTGCGCCAGCACCATCGCGCCCAGCGTCGCCGTGATCAGCAGGGCGCCGGTGAGTTCGAACGCCCACAGGTAGCGCACGAAGATCAGTTCGGCGATGGCCTCGACGGCTCCGTTGCTCCCCGGTGGCCGGGCTGCCACCGCGCCCGGCGGTGCGGTGATCGCGACGGTCGCCGCACCGATACCGCCACACAACAACGCGCCGAACCCGATTCCCAACACCACCGCGGCAACCCGTTGCCCGCGTAGCGTTTCGACCAGGGAATCCGACGAGTCCACGCCAATCAGCATGAGCACGAACAAGAACAACATCATCACCGCGCCGGTGTAGACCACGACCTGCACGACGCCGAGGAACAGGGCGCCCTGCGCGACGTAGAAGACGGCGAGCACGATCATCGTGGTGGCCAGGAACATCGCCGAATACACGGCCTTGGTGGCGAAGACCACCCCCAACGCGCCGGCGACGGCCACGACGCCGAGAATCCAGAACTGCACCGCCTCACCGGTGGAGGTGCGGGCGGCGTCGGCGAGCACCGCATCGGTCAGTGCCGCACCCGATTGCGCCACGACTGTCGAGGCACTCACGGTACGACCTCGGCGCTGGTGGTCCCGGTGCTGGTGGTCACGGCGCTGGTGGTCTCAGTGTCGGCGGTCCGGCCGGTCACGGTACCGTCGGGGCCCACGCGTCCCAGGTAGTAGTCGGCCTCTCGTGGTGCGGTCCCGGCTGCGGCCGCGGCGCTGACATCGTGCGGTGTCGGCGCGGTGCCCGCCGGTAATGGCGCGAGCAACTGCTGCTTCTCGTAGATGAGGTCGGCGCGGTTGTCGTCGGCGAGCTCGTAGTCGTTGGTCATCGTCAATGCCCGGGTGGGGCAGGCTTCGATGCACAGGCCGCAGCCGATGCACCGGAGGTAGTTGATCTGGTAGACGCGGCCGTAGCGTTCGCCCGGCGAATAGCGCTGCTCGTCGGTGTTGTCGGCGCCCTCGACGAAGATGGCGTCGGCCGGGCAGGCCCATGCGCAGAGTTCGCAGCCCACGCACTTCTCGAGACCGTCGGGGTGCCGATTGAGTTGGTGCCGACCGTGATAGCGCGGTGCGGTGGGCTTCTTCTCCTCGGGGTACTGCTCGGTCACCGTCGGTGCGAACATCGACGAGAACGTCACACCCATGCCGCTCAAGGATTTGGGGGGCTTGAGGAAGTCAGGCATCGGTGGTCTCCTTCGCGGGGAGTTGGCCGGGTAGGGGCGGTACCGGGAAGCCGCCGGCCATCGGGTCGAACGGGATCGCGCTTCGGGGCGCGGGGGTGTCGGGTACCGGGGTGTGCGGTGCCGGGCGCACGACGCGCCGGACGAGCCAGAACAACAGGAGGGTCACCACCAGCCCGACGGCCGCCGACACCAACGCTCGTGGCACCGTGTCACTCGCCGAACCGAATGCGGCGCGGATCAGCGCGACGATCATCACCCAGGTCAAGGACACCGGGATGAGGACCTTCCAGCCGAGGTTCATGAACTGGTCGTAGCGCAGACGCGGCAGGCTGGTGCGCAACCAGATGAAGACGAACATGAAGACCCAGACCTTGAGGGTGAACCACAGGATCGGCCACCAGCCGGAATTGGCTCCGTCCCAAAGACTCAGCGGCCACGGCGCCTGCCAGCCGCCGAGGAACAGCGTGGTGGCCAGTGCCGACACGGTCACCATGTTGATGTATTCGGCGAGCATGAACATCGCGAACTTCAGTGAGGAGTACTCGGTGTGGAAGCCACCGACGAGTTCGCCCTCGGCCTCGGGGAGGTCGAAGGGCGCACGGTTGGTCTCGCCGACCATGGACACCGCGTAGATGACGAAGGACGGGAGCAACACCAGGCCGTACCAGTAGTTGTGTTGTCCGGCCACGATCTCCGAGGTCGACATGGTGCCCGAGTCGAGGAACACCGCGGCGAAGGTCAGGCCCATCGCGATCTCATAGGAGATGACCTGTGCGGTCGAGCGCAGTCCGCCGAGCAGGGGATAGGTGGACCCGGAGGACCACCCGGCCAACACGATTCCGTAGACCCCGATCGACGCCATCGCCAGGATGAACAGCACCCCGACGGGCAGGTCGGTCAGTTGCAGCGGGGTGTGGTGGCCGAACACCGACACCATCGGGCCGAACGGGATCACCGCGAACGCCATGATCGCCGGGACCACGGCGATGACGGGTGCGACCAGGTAGAGGACCTTGTCGACGCCGAACGGTGTGATGCCCTCCTTCAGTGCGAGTTTCACACCGTCGGCCATGCTCTGCAGCATCCCGTGCGGACCGACCCGATTCGGGCCGAGCCGGGCTTGCATGCGGGCCATGATCTTTCGTTCGGCCAGGATCGCGACGAGTGGATTGGCCACCAGAAAGGCGAAGACCGCCACCGCCTTGATGAGCACGAGCCACCACGGGTCGTGACCGAAGTCGGCGAGATCGGGATAGTCGGTGGCTGCCAGGTTCACGACTGCCCTTCCGCCGGACGGACGGCGACGACGTCGCCGGATTCTGCATGCAGCTGCGAACGGACATGCGAGGACACCGAATAGGTGGGCACCCACACCACGCCGTCGACCATGTCGGTGATCAGCAGTGGAAGGGTCAGTGTGCCCGAGTCGGTACTCAGTTCGACGTCGTGTCCGTCGGTGAGTCCGGCAGCGCTCGCCGTGGCCGCCGAGCACCGTGCCACCGATGGGTGCGCGGTGCCGGCGAGATACGGCTCGCCGTCCTGGAGTCGGCCGTCGTCGAGCAGCAGATGCCAGGTCGACAGCACCGCCTCACCGGGGCCGGGTGTGCGGGCCGCCGACACCGGGGGTACCGGTATCTCCGGTCGAGGGCCCGTCCACGGCCCGAGGCGGCCCAATTGTGCTCGAATATCGGTGATCTCGCGGCAGTCCAGCGAGACACCCGCCGCCTGCGCCAGCGCGTCGAGGACCCGATGATCCGACAAACGCCCGGTGTCGGCGAGGGCGGCCGGGAACGGGCGTGCCCGGCCCTCCCAGTCGAGGAACATCCCTGCCTTCTCCGTGGCCGCCGCGACCGGCAGCACCACGTCGGCGCGTTCGGTCACCGCCGATGTCCGGATCTCCAGGCTCACCAGGAATCCCACCGCGTCGAGGGCGGCGATCGCCGCGGCGGGGTCGGGGAGATCGGCCGGATCGACGCCGCCGACGAGCAGCGCGTCGAGGCGTCCGGTCGTTGCGGCGGAGAGGATCTCACCGCTGTCGCGCCCGGGGATGGACGGGAGATCGCGCGCCTGCCAGAGTCCGGCGACCTGGAGTCGTGCGGTGGCATCGGTGACCGGTCGGCCGCCGGGCAGCAGGGTCGGCAGCGCGCCGACCTCCACCGCTCCGCGATCGCCGGCCCGACGCGGAATCCACACCAGCCGTGCGCCGGTCTTTTCGGCGAGCCGTACCGCCGCCGAGAGGGCGCCACGCGCGCTCGCGAGACGTTCGCCGACGATGATGACCGATCCCGAGTCCCCGAGCAGCGCCGCGGTGGAGTCGTCATCGAGTACCGCGGCCTCGGCGCCGGGAACGGTGGGAAGTACTGTGCCGTTCAGCTTTTCGATGCCGGGACTACGCCACGGCGCGATCGCGTGGACCCGGGTGCCGGTGGTGCGCACCGCGCGACGCAGTCGCAGGAAGACGATCGGTGACTCCTCCTCCGGCTCGAATCCGGCGAGCAGCACGGTTGGCGCCGCGACCAGTGCGTCGTAGGTGAGGTCGTCGGCGCGGGCGGCGACGTGGCGGGTGAGGAAGGCGGTCTCCTCGGCGCTGTGCGGCCGGGAGCGGAAATCGATGTCGTTGGTGCCGAGAACGGTTCGCGCGAACCGGACGTAGGCGTAGGCGTCCTCGGCGGTGATCCGGCCGCCGGTGAGGACTCCGGTACGTCCCCGGGCGGCCTGCAGTCCGTCGGCGGCGGCGCGCAACGCCTGCGCCCACGACACCTCCCGCAGCTGTCCGTGCCGGTCCCGGACCAGCGGAGTGGTGAGCCGATCGGCGCCGGCGGTGTAGGCGAACGCCCAGCGTCCCTTGTCGCAGTTCCACTCCTCGTTGACCGCGGGATCGTCGGCGGCCAGGCGCCGCAACACCTTTCCACGCCGATGGTCGGTGCGCTGGGCGCAGCCGCTCGCACAGTGTTCGCAGGCGCTCGGGGTGGACACCAGATCGAACGGCCGGGCGCGGAAGCGGTAGGCGGTACCGGTCAGCGCACCGACGGGACAGATCTGCACGGTGTTGCCGGAGAAGTACGAGTCAAACGGGGTTCCGTCGGCGGTGCTGACCTGTTGCAGCGCACCACGATCGGCGAGGTCGATGAGCGGGTCGCCGGCGATCTGGTCGGCGAAGCGGGTGCAGCGGGCGCACAGCACGCACCGCTCCCGGTCGAGCAGCACCGCCGAGGACAGCGGAACCGGTTTGGTGTAGGTGCGTTTGGGTCCGGTGAACCGCGAGCGCGGACGCCCGGCGGTCATCGCCTGGTTCTGCAGCGGGCATTCACCGCCCTTGTCGCAGATCGGGCAGTCCAGCGGATGGTTGATGAGCAGCAGTTCCATCACCCCGCGCTGGGCCTTCTCGGCGATCTCCGAGCCGAGTTGGGTGCGGACCTCCATGCCCTCGGTGACCGTGGTGGTGCATGAGGCGAGCGGTTTGCGCTGCCCCTCGACCTCGACGAGACACTGCCGGCACGCACCGACCGGGGCGAGCAACGGGTGATCGCAGAACCGGGGAATCTGGATGCCCACCCGTTCGGCAGCCCGGATCACCAAGGTGCCGGGGGGTACCCGGACCTCGGTGCCGTCGATGGTCGCGGTGACGAGTTCGACGGGTTCGGCGGACGAGGGCCGGTCGGACAGTGCGGTCATAGGCTCGCTCCCGGGACGTACAGCGTGCGGTGGTCGGTGAAGACGGTCGACGCGGCGGGATCGAACGGACAGCGCCCGCGCGCATCCGGACCCGACCCGGGGCGGGTGTGGGCGAGAAACTCGTCCCGGAAGTACTTGAGCGCCGAGACGATCGGGCTTCCGGCGCCGTCGCCGAGTGCGCAGAACGACTTCCCGACGATGCTGTTGGTGACGTCGGCGAGGACCGCGAGTGCCGCGGACATCTCGTCGGCGTCGAGGTCGCCGGACTCGATGGCGCGTAGCTGTTGCACCAGCCAGTAGGTGCCCTCCCGGCACGGTGTGCACTTGCCGCATGACTCGTGTGCGTAGAACTCGGTCCAGCGCAGTACCGCCCGTACCACGCACGTGGTCTCGTCGAAGATCTGTAAGGCCTTGGTACCCAACATCGATCCGGCCTCGGCGACGCCCTCGTAGTCCAGCGGTACGTCGAGATGGTCGGCGGTGAGCATCGGTGTCGACGATCCGCCCGGCGTCCAGAACTTGAGGTGGTGCCCGTCGCGGACGCCACCGGCCCGATCGAGTAACTGCCGCAACGTGATCCCGAGGGGAGCCTCGTATTGGCCGGGATGGTTGACGTGTCCCGACAGCGAGTACAGGGTGAATCCCGGCGATTTCTCGGTGCCCATGGCGCGGAACCAGTCGATGCCGTTGCGCAGGATCGCCGGGACGCTGGCGATCGATTCGACGTTGTTGACCACGGTCGGACTCGCGTACAGGCCGGCGACCGCGGGGAACGGCGGCCGTAGTCGGGGCTGCCCGCGACGCCCCTCGAGCGAATCGAGCAATGCCGTTTCCTCACCGCAGATGTAGGCGCCGGCGCCGGCGTGCACCACGAGGTCGATGTCGACTCCCGATCCGAGGACGTCACGCCCCAGATAGCCTGCGGTGTAGGCCTCGTCGACGGCCTGACGCAGGCGACGCAGCACTCCGACGACCTCACCGCGCAGGTAGATGAAGGCGTGGCGTGCCCGGATCGCGTACGCCGCGATGATCGCCCCCTCCACGAGGGCGTGCGGAGACGCGAGCATCAACGGCATGTCCTTGCAGGTGCCCGGCTCGGACTCGTCGGCGTTGACCACCAGATAGTGTGGTGGCGCGTCCGGATTCGGGTCGTCTCCTTTGTTCTGCGGGATGAACGACCATTTCAGTCCCACCGGGAAACCCGCCCCGCCGCGCCCGCGCAATCCCGCCGACTTGACCGCCTCGATGACGGCGTCGGGAGCCATGTCCAGCGCGGCCCGCAGACCGCGATATCCGTTGTGGCGCAGATAGTTGTCCAGGGTCCACGAGTCCGGCTCCGCCCAGTGCCGCGACAGGACCGGAGGCGCTGCGGGCTCGTCCTCGACCGGATACTCGGTGGCCGCGCCATCACCGGCCCCGGCATCACCTGCGGTGGGGGACGCGACCTCAACGACTCCGGCCAATACGGCTGCGGTGTCCCGGAATCCGGCCACCGCCCGATCACCACGACTGGGCGTCACCTCGACCCCGGCCCGCAGGTCCTCGACGAGCTCGACGACCGACTCCGTGGTCTGCTGATCGAAGAACTCCCAGTTGACCATCACCACCGGGGCGAGATCGCAGGCCGCGTTGCATTCGAGGTGCTCGACGGTGATGCGGTGATCTTCCGTGGTCTCACCGGGTGCGACACCGAGGTGTTCACACACCGTGCGTAGGATCTCGTCACCGCCGAGGACCCCACAGAGGGTGTTGGTGCACACACCGATCAGGTACTCGCCGGTGGGCGTGCGGCGGAACATCGAGTAGAAGGTGGCCACCGCGGCGACCTGGGCGTCGGTGAGGTCGAGGATCTCGGCGCACAGTGCGATACCGGCGCGGGTGAGGTGTCCGTCCTGGGACTGCATCAGGTGCAGCAAGGGTAGCAGCGCCGATCGGGACTGCGGGTAACGCGCGACGATCGGGGCGGCAGCCTGTCGCAGACGATCGGCGACGTCATCGGGATAGGTTGCCGGACCGTCGAATTCGATCGGTCCGTGCGGGCGTGCGACGCACGCGGCGGGTTCGGCCGGCGCGGGTTCGGGTGGCGGCCCGTCGATTCCCAGTTCGAGGTACACCGGTTCGCTCATCGGTCCACGCCTCCCATCACCGGGTCGATGCTGGCCACGGCGGTGATCACGTCGGCGACCATGCCGCCCTCGCACATCGCCGCCACGGCCTGCAGGTTGGTGAACGACGGATCGCGGAAATGCACTCGGTAGGGCCGGGTTCCGCCGTCGGAGACCATGTGGACACCCAGCTCACCGCGCGGCGATTCGATCGCCACATAACACTGGCCCGGTGGCACCCGCATACCCTCGGTGACGAGTTTGAAGTGGTGGATCAGCGACTCCATGGATTC
The DNA here is from genome assembly GCF_002043085.1 of Gordonia sp. i37. NCBI lineage: Bacteria > Bacillati > Actinomycetota > Actinomycetes > Mycobacteriales > Gordoniaceae > Gordonia > Gordonia sp. i37. The sequence goes on from NZ_MVPX01000049.1 coordinate 13,711, forward strand.
GCCCATGATCTCGGCGATGTGGGCGGGGGAGTTGCCGAGTCCGTCGGGTCCGAGCGCGAGATCGGCGGGCCAGGCGATGTTCGCGTCGGTCACCATCACGGGTCCGGGCCGCAGCCGTGCCAGGCACTGTTCGACGATCCGCACCGACTCACTCATCTCTCGCACGCGAATCACATAGCGCCCGTAGGAGTCACAGGTGGTCTCGGTGATCACGTCGAAGTCGTAGTCCTCGTACCCGCAGTAGGGCTCGGTCTTGCGGACGTCGTGCGGGAGGCCGGTGGATCGCAGGACGGGGCCGGTGATGCCGAGCGCCATGCACCCGGTGAGGTCGAGGAAACCGACGTCGCAGGTGCGCGCTTTCCAGATGTAGTTGTCGGTCAACAGGTCCGAGAGTTTGGCCAGTTGCTCGGGCAGGCCGGCGACGATCGCGGCGATCTGCTCCACTGCGCCGTCGGGGAGGTCGGTGGCCACTCCACCGGGCCGGATGAAGGCGTGGTTCATCCGTAGGCCGGTGACGAGCTCGAAGATATCGAGAATCTGTTCGCGGATACCGAAACCGGAGAACATCGCGGTCACCGCACCGAGTTCCATACCGCCGGTGGCCAGGGCGACAAGGTGGGAGGTGATCCGGTTGAGCTCCATGAGCATCACCCGGATGACCGAGGCGCGCTCGGGGATGGCCTCGGTGATGCCCAGGAGCTTCTCCACCGCCAGGCAGTAGGCCGTCTCGTTGAAGAACGGTGAGAGATAATCCATGCGGGTGACGAAGGTGACGCCCTGAATCCAGTTGCGGTACTCCAGGTTTTTCTCGATCCCGGTGTGCAGGTACCCGATTCCGCATCGTGCCTCGGTGACCGTCTCGCCCTCGATCTCCAGGATCAGCCGCAGCACCCCGTGCGTGGACGGGTGCTGCGGACCCATGTTCACCACGATCCGCTCCTCGCCGGAGTTGGCGGCGGCGCGCGCCGACACCTCGGCGACGATCTCGTCCCAATCCTGGCCGGAGACGGTGTAGGTGTGTTCGGGCCGAGCGGCGTGACTCGGCCGCGGGTCGAGATCGGTCATGAGTACGACCTCCGGCGATCTGGGGGTGCAACCTGGGTTCCCTTGTACTCCACCGGAACCCCGCCCAGCGGGTAGTCCTTGCGCTGGGGGTGACCCACCCAGTCGTCGGGCATCGAGATCCGGGTGAGCGCGCGGTGGCCGTCGAAGACGATGCCGAAGAAGTCGAAGGTCTCGCGTTCGTGCCAGTCGTTGGTCGGGTAGATCTCGCACAAGCTCGGGATGTGCGGGTCGGCGTCGGGGACCGCCACCTCCAGCCGCAGCCGCCGATTGTGGGTGATCGACGCCAGCGGATACACCGCGTGGAGTTCGCGGCCGGTGTCGTCGGGATAGTGAACCCCGTTGACGCCCAAGCACAATTCGAAGCGCAGCGCCTCGTGGTTGCGCAGCGTCAGTGCGATGACGGCCAGATGTCGGGCGACGACGTACATCGTCATCTCCCCGGCGTGGATCTCCACCTTCTCGATGGCCTCGTCGAAACCCGGCCCCCCGTTTGCGTCGAGTGCGGCGGAGAGTGTGTCGGCGATGTGGTCGAAGTATCCTCCGTAGGGCCGGGTCGCGGCGGG
>NZ_MVPX01000490.1:0-6635 GCF_002043085.1 Gordonia sp. i37
GTAGCCGATGACGCGGCGGGGCCGGCCGTCGATGTGCGGGCCGCGCCAATCGCCGAGTCCCCACACCAGACGGTTGATGGAATCGCTGTTGTCGGAACGGATCTGGCCGCCCCAGGATTCCACGTCGACCATCGACACCACGTCGGGTCGGTCCTCGCCTTGCATCTCAATGTGCGTCGTCATCACGTCGCGCCAGTTGGATCGGTAGACGCAGTACACGATCAGCCCGCGCAGCCGGCCGGAGTCGAGCCAGGAACGAGCGATCGTCCAGTTCTGCTGGAAGTGGCGGTCCCGATAGGTCCCGTCGTTGGACCGGATCGACAGCCACCGATACGGGTAGGAGTCATCGAGCACGGGCTGCCATTCGGAGATGTCGGCGAAGAGGGTGTCGGTCATCTTGTTCACCAACGATAGCGAGCGCACCTGAGAACAGGACTTCGTCGAGTTCGCCGCCAGCTCCGACGACGGAATTCGCCGATATCTGTGACCCCGCGACCGCCCGACTCTCAACAACTCGACAACCGGATGCCAGCATGCGGTTAGGCGCAGGTCACATGCTCTGTTCATGCGACTGATCATGGGAATCCACCTGACCGACGACCAGGTGGTCGTCGTCACCGGGACGGCGGCCTCGGTCGCTGGCTCGCGTCCCGGTCCGCCGCACCTCTCGTCGCATCCGGCGCGGTTGTACTGGCCGGCGACCGCGGCACCGAGGTGGTCGCGTCCCGCCGACAACCCCGACGACGTCTATGGCCACTTCCTCACCCGCATCGCCGATCTGACCGCGGTGCGCACCGCGTCGGGTCGCGGCCGTGCTCCGCATCAATTGGTCACCGCAGCACTGCACGTGGCGATCGATGGCACCGAGCGCTCCGACCACGGGCACGTGGTGTCGGTGACGATCGCCCATCCCCCGCACTGGTCGGCCGAGCAGATCGGGATGCTACGGCGTGCCGCGGGCCGCGCGGTCGGTGCGACCACGAGCGTGTCGGTGGTCTCCGAGTGCGCCGCGATCTCCCGTTGTGTGCGGTGGTCGGCGCAGATGGGTACCGCCGATCTCGTCGCCGACCACCCGTCGTTCCTGGGCGCGTGGGGCGCGGCGATGCTCGCCGCCACCGCCGTCACCCGGGTGCCGGTACCCACCGACCGGACCGCGCGCAGACCGGTTCGCACCGCCCCCGCGCACCACATGGCGACGATCACCCATCCGATGCGCCGCATCGTCGATTCCTCCGTCGCCGACCTGCGATTACGGTGGAACGCGCTGGGTCACGCCTGACCCGGCGCCGTTCTCACCGTCGCGAAAGGTCTCCCACATGCATTCACCTCTGGACATCGCCACAACCGGCGCGACCCAGATCTGGACGATCAACAAGCCCGAGGTCGGCAACGCGATCACCGACGTGGAGTTCGTCGAGGCCTTCGAGTCGGCGGTCGACGCCGCCAACGCCGACCTTGAGATCAGGGCGATCATCCTGACCGGCGCGGGCAAGATCTTCTCCGCGGGCGGCAACGTCAAGGAGATGGCAGACCGGACGGGCATGTTCGGCGTCGACGAGCGAGCGCAGCGACGTGCCTACGTGGCGGGTATCCAACGTCTGCCCCGTGCCCTGGCTCGCCTCGAGGTGCCGATCATCGCCGCGGTCAACGGTGCGGCCGTCGGCGCGGGCTGCGACCTGGCGATGATGTGCGACATCCGGATCGCCTCCGAGCGCGCATCCTTCGCGGAGAGTTTCGTGCAGGTCGGGCTGATCCCGGGCGACGGCGGAACGTGGTTCCTGCCGCGTGCCGTCGGATATGAGCGGGCCGCGGAGATGACGTTCACCGGCGACCGCGTGGATGCCGCGACGGCTGCCGAGTGGGGCATGGTGAGCCGCGTGGTCGGCCCCGACGATCTCCTCGACGAGGCCCGTACGCTCGCCGAACGCATCACCAAGAACCCCGCTGAGGCGCTACGGATGGCCAAGCGCCTGCTGCAGGAATCACGAACCAGCCCTTTGGAATCGGTCCTCGGCATGGCCGCGGCGATGCAACCCCTGGCCCATCTCTCGCCCGAGCACACCGAGCGGGTGGAGAAGTGGCGCTCCCGCTGACGACACCACGTAACCATTGACATTCTCAACGATTGCGTTCTATCGTGATCTCGATTACATCGGGCGATGGAGGAGTACACGATGCGCAATCAGGGCGTGGGCACGTGGCCGCAACGGGCCTCACGGCAGTCGCCGGACACCGAGGCCATCGTCTTCCGTGACCAAGCGATCACCTATCCCGAACTCGACGAGCGCACCACGCGGCTCGCACACGCCCTCGCCGATCTCGGCGTCGGACGTGGCGACCGCGTCGCACTGCTCAGCGCCAACCATCCCGCGTATCTCGAGGCGCTCTTCGCGGCCGGCTTGCTCGGCGCCATCCTGGTGCCGCTCAACGCCCGGCTGACCACTCCCGAGGTCGCCTACGCCCTGACCGATTCCGGCGCCACGGTGCTGATCCACTCCGCGGCGTTGGCGGATGTGGCGATCGCGGCCGCGGCCGAAGCCGGCGTGACCACCCGCATGGTCGTCGACGGCGATCCCGACCCGGACGCCGTCGGCTACGAGACCAGCATCGCCGCCGCATCCACCGACCGCATCGATCTGGCCGTCACCCACGACGACCCGTGCTTCATCATGTACACCTCGGGAACCACCGGAAACCCGAAAGGTGTTGTCCTGAACCACGGGACGGTAACCTTCGCGGTCCTCAACCCGATCCTCGACCTCGACCTGCGCAGCGACGAGGTCGCGCTGGTCGTGGCACCGTTGTTCCACACGGCCGCATTGAATTTCATCTCGCTGCCCATCCTTCTGAAGGGCGGCACCGTGGTGATCGAGGAAGGCTTCGAACCGGCCCGGGTGCTGCGGGTCATCGCCGAGCGCAACGTGACCTACGGCTTCGGGGTGCCCACCATGCTCGACGCCATGAGCTCCCACCCGGACTGGGCGTCAGCGGATCTGAGCTCCATCCGTCGCTGGATCGTCGCTGCGGCACCGGTTCCGCCGCGCACTCTGCATACCTACACCGAACGCGGCATCGCACTGTGCCAGGGCTACGGGCTGACCGAGACCGGGCCCGGTGCGCTGGTCCTCACCCCGTCGCACACCGCCCGCAAGCTCGGAAGTGCCGGTGTCCCACACTTTTTCACCGACGTCCGGGTCGTCGGCCCCGACGGGGACGAAACCGCGCCCGGGGAGCGCGGCGAGATTCAGATCCAGGGCTCCAACGTCATGGCCGGCTACTGGAATCGCCCCGACGCGACCGCCGCGGCGTTCACCGACGACGGCTGGTTCCGTTCCGGCGACGTCGGCGTCCGCGACGACGAGGGCTACATCACCATCGTCGATCGTCTCAAGGACATGATCATCTCCGGCGGCGAGAACATCTACCCGGCCGAGGTCGAGGCCGTCATCCTCTCGATGCCCGGAGTGGTGGCGTGCGGGGTGTTCGGGGTCCCCGACGACAAGTGGGGTGAGGTCAGTTGTGCGGCCATCACCCTGGACGACGGCGCGGCACTGACGTACGAGCAGCTCGCGGCGTTCCTCGGTGAACGGTTGGCGCGGTACAAGATCCCGAAGTCGATGGTGCTGCTCGAGGAGATCCCGCGCAACGCCACCGGCAAGATCCGCAAGGACCGGCTACGGTCGATGTTCTCGGCCGCGCCCGTCCACGCCTGAGAAGGCGATGCGACGCAACAGTTCCCGTGCAGCCGCCACATCCCCCGCATCGGTGCCGGCCACGTACTCGGCCGTCACAGCGGCACTGCGCCTGCGCGCCTGGTCGCACAGCTCCGCCCCGGCCTCGGTCGCGACGATGAGCTTGTTGCGCCGGTCATTGATGTCGGTGGTGCGCTGCACCAGCTTCCGGTCCTCGAGATCGTCGACGAGGGCGACGATCTGACTGGGGTCGAGACCTACCACGGTGGCCAGACGACGCTGGGTGATGCCGTCGGGTTCGTCGCAGACGGCCGCGAGCGCGCTGTACCCACGCACCTTCAGCCCCAGGGGCGCGATGGCGCGATTGGTCTCCTTGCTCAGCACCACGCTGGCGCGAGCCATCAAGAAGCCGAGATCGTCGTCGAGCATTCGCCGGGATGTCATGGGCCCTCCCATCGCGATCACGTTACCACTTCCACAATCATTGACTTTCTCAATGGTTAGCGTTCTAATCGAATACATAACCCGAGCCCGAGGAGGCAACCATGGATCTGAACGGAAAAGTCGCCGTCGTCACCGGCAGTGGGCAAGGGCTCGGTCTGGCCTACGCCCGCGAACTCGCCCGCCGCGGAGCGGCTGTCGTCGTCAACGACGTCTCGGAGGAGACCGCGCAGGCCGCCGTCGCCGCGATCACCGCCGATGGCGGCCGCGCCGTGGCAGTGGTCGCACCCGTCGGATCGACGGAGACCGCGCAGGCGCTGGTCGCCGGTGCCGTGGACACCTTCGGACGCCTCGACGTCATGGTCACCAACGCCGGCATCCTGCGCGACAAGGTGCTCTGGAAGATGACCGACGAAGATTTCGACGCCGTCATCAACGTGCACCTCAAGGGCACCTTCACGTGCGTGCGCGAGGCCGTGCTGCGATTGCGCGAGCAGGGCGACGGCGGCCGTATCATCTGCATCGGCTCGCCCGCCGGGCAGCGCGGCAACTTCGGGCAGACCAACTACTCCGCCGCCAAGGCCGGCATCGTCGGCATGGTCCGCACCTGGGCGATGGAACTGAAGAAGGCCGGGATCACCGCGAACGCCGTCTGCCCGGTCGCCGTGACCGCGATGACCGCCACCATCCCGATCTTCAAGCCGTTCATCGACGAGGCCGAGCGGACCGGCTCCCTCCCCGACGTCATCCGTCGCGAGGTCGGGATGGGCACGCCCGAGGACGTTGCCGGGCTCATCGCGTTCCTCGCCTCCGATGCCGCTGCCGACATCACCGGTCAGGCCATCTCCATCGGTGGTGACCGTCTCGCCCTGTGGACGCACCCGGAATTGTCCGAAACCGCTTATCACGACGGCGGTTTCAGCGCCGAGGACATTGCGACGGTCTGGCCGGGCGCCTTCGCCAACCAACTCGAGACGGTCGGCGAGGAGTTCCCCGACGAGGTGCTGGCGGCCGCGAAATGAGCACCCGCTACGAGTGCGCGGTCGACTTCGACACCATCGACGCCATCGACATCCACACCCACGTCGAGATCGACGGCTGCGGGCATCGTTCGCTCGACGACGAGTTGATGGCCGCATCCGAGAAGTATTTCCGCTCCGGCGAAGAGCGCACGCCGGGAATCGAATCCATCGCCGAGCACTACCGGCAACGCAACATGGCGGCGGTGGTGTTCACCGTCGACGCGCACTCGGCGTCGGGCCACTCGCCGAACTCGGTGGAGGAGATCGCCGAGCGCGCAGCGGAGTTCAACGACGTCTTGATCCCATTCGGTTCCGTCGACCCGCTGCAGGGCAAGGCGGCGGTCAAGCGCGTGCACCGGCTCGTGGACGAATTCGGCGTGCGGGGCTTCAAGTTCCACCCGAGCATGCAGGGGTTCGAACCCCACGACCGCCGGTACTACCCGGTCTACGAGGCCATCACCGAGACCGGCGTGCCCGCCCTGTTCCACACCGGGCAGACCGGAATCGGCGCCGGACTCCCCGGGGGGCACAGCATCAAGTTGCGCTACTCCGATCCGATGCTGCTCGACGATGTCGCCGCCGACTTCCCCGACCTCACCATCGTGATGGCACATCCGGCGGTGCCGTGGGTCGACGCCCAGATCTCGATCGCCACACACAAGGCCAACGTCTACATCGATCTGTCCGGCTGGTCACCCAAGTACTTCCCGCCGCAGTTGGTCAAAGCCGCCAATTCGATGCTGCGCCACAAGGTCTTGTTCGGATCGGACTTTCCGGTCATTCAGGTCGACCGATGGCGCAAGGACTTCGCCACCCTCGACATGAAGCCCGAGGTGCTGCCGTTGATCTTCAAGGACAACGCACTCACCGTCCTCGGCGTCAAACACTGAAACCCACCCAGAGAAGGACTCGTACCGATGACCACTGCGTCACCCACCACCACACACCTGGCCACCCTCGCCGAGCTCGACGATCTCGTCGGCACCGTCCTCGGCGTCAGTTCGTGGCTCGAGGTCACCCAGGAACGCATCAACACCTTCGCCGACGCCACCGGCGACCACCAGTGGATTCACGTCGACCCCGAGCGCGCTGTTGCCGAGAGCCCGTTCGGCGGGCCGATCGCCCACGGATACCTCACGCTGTCACTGATCATCCCGATGTGGGGTGAGGTGCTCGCCGTCGACAGCGTGACGATGGCGGTCAACTACGGGCTCAACAAGGTTCGGTTCACCAACCCCGTGCCCGCCGGCGGACGCGTGCGTCTCAAGGCGACTCTCGCCAAGGTGGAGCACCTGCCCAAGGGCGGCGTCCAGGTCACCGTCGAGGGCGTCATCGAACTCGAGAACAGTGAGCGTCCCGCCGTCGTCGCCGAGGTCGTGTACCGCTACTTCGAGTGATTTGCCGGTTTTCGCCTACATCGGCCGAACGACTTCGCACCTTTGAATGACGTCGCAGGGCAACCGGTCTGGATATTCTGCCC
>NZ_MVPX01000491.1:0-1910 GCF_002043085.1 Gordonia sp. i37
GAGCCACGCCGCCGCATGGCCGTGGCCTGTGTCGCGGCGGCCGCATTCGTCGCGGTCGCCGCGAGCGCGTGCGGCACCTCCACCGCTCCGACACAGGCCACCCCGGCGACGCCGCAGATGACGGTGGCGGCGGATGCCGCGAAAGTCGATTTCGCGTCCGCTGATTCGGCGACGATCACCCCCGGCGTCCAGACCTACACCGGCGATGCGCAATGCACCACCAACTACGTCTTCGTAGACAAATCCGGCAACGTCTACCTCGGACAGGCCGCACACTGCTCGGGAACCGGCAAGGACACCGAGACCAACGGATGCCAGAACAACAGCCTGCCGATCGGCACCGCCGTCACCTTCAACAAGGGCGGCAACCCAATCACCGGCGTGGGCACACAACTCGGTGCCGGCACCCTGGTCTACAACAGTTGGCTCACCATGCATCAGAAGGGCGAAACCGACCAGAACACCTGCAGTTTCAACGATCTCGCACTGATCAAGGTGAACCCGGACGACGTCGGCAAGGTCAATCCGTCGATCCCGTTCTGGGGCGGACCCACCGGCATCAACACCGACGGCACAACCCCCGACGCGAAGATCTACAGCTACGGCAGCTCGAGCCTGAAGTTCGGATTCAAGAAGCTGTCGAAGCAACACGGCGTCAACAAGGCCGACCAGCCCGCCGACAACGGCTGGTCGCACATCGTGGAGATGCGTTTCCCAGGCATCCCCGGAGACAGCGGCAGCGCCTACCTCGACGCACAGGGGCGTGCCCTCGGCGTGCTCTCCACCATCGGTCTGGCGCTACCCCCGCTCAACAACATCGGCGACATCAGCCACGAATTGCAGTACGCACGAGCCAATTCCGGGATCGACGGACTTCAGCTGGTACTCGGGACCGCACCGTTCAAGGGCGAGTGACGCTCTCGACGCGATACACCGCGCCGAATCCGTCGCGGCCCGTAGACAGAGAACCGCCACATCCGGCCGCCATCGGATGGGACACACTGCGTATTAGAGGTGGGTCTCCTACTTCCGCGGCGGAACCGGCGGACGCCCGCACTGCGCCCAGTTGCCCACGAGAACCGCGTGACACAGCACCGCGACGAGGAACCAGCCCGACGCCACACCCAATCCGGTCTGCGTCGACCAGTAGCCGAGCACCGACAGCGGAACGGCGATCCCGCTGATCGCGCCGGCCAGGACGCACCACCCGAATCGACGCCGCGTGGCCGCCGCCGCGGAGAGCACGGTGCCGCCGACGCCGAGCCCGATCGCGATCTGACCGAGCAGTGTCCGGTCGCCGCCGACGTCGCTGGTCACCCAGGCACCGATGCTGGCGGCGGCCAGCGCAACGATCGCCAGCCAGATCACCCGTACCGCGCGCGGTCGCAACGGCACCTCGGCGAGCACCTGTCGCTCGATCTTGCGGAGCGAGGCCGCCAATCCCGGTTCGAGTTCCACCACCAACGCGCTTCCCCTACAGCCGGGCGAGCAGTTCGGCCTTCTTGGTCGCGAACTCCTCGTCGGTCAGGATGCCGCGCTGGTGCAGACCGGCCAGCGACTCGATCGCGGCGAAGATGTCCTCGGAGCCGGCCGGAAGGTTCTGGGCCGGAGCATTCTGGGCGGGACCGTTCTGACCTGAAGGAATCTGGGCGGAGGCATACTGGGCGGCGGCAAACTGGGTCGAACCGTTCTGGGCTGGGGGTTCGGGCGCCGCCACCGGTGTGTCGACGATCTCCTGCCCACCGATTTCCCGCAGGCTCGAGACGTCGAAGGTGCCGTACTGGCTGGAGAAGCTCACCGATCCCGGGTACCCGCCCTGTTGCTGCTGTACACCGCCGATCTGATGGTCGCCGGTATCGAAAACCCTTGTCACACCGTTGGCCTGGATGGCCAACCGCCGCGTCGCGGGG
>NZ_MVPX01000492.1:0-20479 GCF_002043085.1 Gordonia sp. i37
CTCCCCGCCGCTGGAGCTTGGGACCCCGAGATCGGCGGGCCACCAGTTGTTGGCGGTGCCGAAGCCTGCGCCGAACGAGCCGCCGAACGAATTGTTGGTGGGTGCCGGTGGGAACACGATCGTGGTGGCGAGAAGTTGGGAGAGCTCGCTGCACAGCGAGTCGACGCGGGCTTTGAGTGCGTTGTCGAACATGTTGCCGACCATCGTCATGCCGCCGCGCATCCACTGACCCGACCCGCCGAGTTCGGGGATGGAGAACTGCGCCATGGTGCCGCCGCCGCTGTTGACCGCGTACAACATCGCGAGCACCGCGTCGCGAGAGAGGCCGTACCGTGCGGCGATGTCGGCGACCGCGCCCTCTGCCTCGGGGGTGAGGGTTGCGTCCATGATGAGGCTCTTTCGTCGAGAGTGGATTCGCGCCCCGCACAGATCGTGCGGGTGAACTTCCCCAGTGTACGAGGGCCGCACCGCCGCGGCCCTTTCTGGCCGGGCGATCTCCTGGCATGGTGGAACCATGAGTTCCGTCGATGATCTCCATGGTGACCCGCACGTCGAGGAGTACCTGAGGACCGGAGGTGAGCAGGGCTATCACTGGAATGGCACAGAGATTCTCATCCTGTTCACCACGGGTAACAAGTCGGGCGAGGAACGCCGACATGCGCTGATCTTCCGTCCCTGGGGCGAGAACGCCCACCTCGTCGTCGCGTCCAAGGGCGGCACCGACGCACCGCCGGCGTGGTTCCGGAACCTGGAGGCCAACCCCGACGCGCAGGTGCAGATCAAGGACGAGCGCTTCGCCGTGCGCGCTCGGGTCGCCACCGACGAGGAGAAGCCGCAGATGTGGGCGACGATGGTCGAGGTGTGGCCCGACTACGATGCCTACCAGGCCAAGACCTCTCGCGTCATTCCGGTTGTCGTTCTCGAACGTGTCTGAGCGACAAGACTTCTGACGCCGGTGCAGCGGCCGCAGACGCTCGTCGCGACCCTTGTCGGCCTCACGCGCGTCTTGCGGGAGTCGGCGGCTCTGCGCGAGTGCGCAGAGCGCGACGGGGTGCATCCCGACGAGTACGCCCGAACCGTGGTGTTCGGACTGGTTCTCGCGGTCGCCGAGGGCGGCCACCATTACTCCACCGACGATTCCGCCGACCCGTTGCTCGCCGCGACGATCACACCGATCCTGAGAGCGCTGCGTGCGATCGACTGGGCGGCGCTCACCGCCGCCGACCCCGACCTCCACGTCCATCTCTACGAGCAGTTCCTACGCGTCGACGCGCCCACGCTCCGACGGTCATCCGGCACCTACTACACGCCGGTCCCGTTGGCGAACACCATGGTCCGGCTCACCGACCAGCTGCTGAGAACCCACTTCGACGCCCCCGCCGGGCTCGGTGACGATGCGGTGCAGATCGTCGACCCCGCAATGGGGACCGGCACGTTCCCACTTGCGATCCTGCGCCTGATCGGCGCCGCCAACGCGGGGCGACTTCACGGCGCGGAACTGCACTCCGGCCCGTTCACCGTCGCCGAGTTCCGCATCCGGGCTCATGCACAGGGCCCGAACCTGTTCCGCGCCAACACTCTCGCCGACCCGGACCGCTGGCTCGCCCTCGCCGACGAACGAGCCGAGCAACCGTCCGTCCGGGTCGTGATCGGCAATCCGCCCTATCGAGAGCGTGCACGCGGGCTGGGCGGGTGGATCGAGAACGGAACCGATCCGGCCACCGGCCGTCCGCCGCTCGACGCATTCCGGCTGCAGGCCAACGGCAGTACCGAGTTCGCGCTGTCCAACTCCTACATCCACTTCTGGCGCTGGGCGAGTTGGTGGGCGTTCGACGCCCCGCACGTCGAACGACCGCGCACCGAACAAGCACGCTCCGATCGACCGAGTCCGGGACTCATCTGTTTCGTCACCGCCACCGGCTACCTCACCGGCCCCGGCTTTCGGGGGATGCGAGAGTACCTGCGCCGCAGAGCCTCTCACGGGTGGATCATCAACCTCAGTCCGGAGGGTAAGAAGCCACCGCCCCGCAACGCGGTGTTCGCCATCGAGACACCGGTGTGCATCGGGATCTTAGCCCGCACCACGGATGCCGACGACGACATCCCGGCCCACATCCACTATCTAGACCTGCACGGCACCAGCGCCGAGAAACTCGCCGACCTCGACACCCTGACCTTCGACGATCCCCGGTGGAGACCGGCGCGCACACAATGGCATTCGCCGTTCACACCGGCCGCCGCGAGCGGGTGGGACGGCTTTCCCGAGGTGGCCACGCTCATGCCGTGGCTGTCCACCGGCGTGACCCCCAACCGCAATTGGGTGAGCGCGCCGTCGGCGACGACACTCAACAGACGACTGCGCGCCCTCCTCGACGAGCACGACGCCGACCGTCGGTCGGTGCTGTTCAAGACCACCGACAGCCGCAGCCCGGACAGGCGCGGGGTGCGGCCGTTGCCGGGTGTTCCCCTCGACACCGCGCCGCCACTCGACGCGACCGCCTCAACCGACCACCGCGGACATCCGGTACCGGTGGAACGAATCACGTTCCGTGCCTTCGATCGTCAGTGGTTGATCGCCGACAACCGGCTGCTCGACCGCGCACGTCCGGACCTGTGGGCGGCACGCCGTCCCGGCCAGATCTTCGTCGTCGAGCAACACTCGATCCGCCCCGGTGCCGGACCCGCCTTGTACTTCAGCGCGCTCCTGCCCGACATCAACGCCTTCAACAATCGCGGTGGCCGTACGTTGCCGCGTCTGCATCCCGACGGCACGCCCAATGTGGCGCCCGGTCTCGACCACGCGTTGCGCATCCTCGTCGGAGCGTCCGCCCGCGCCGAGGATCTCGTCTTCTACCTGACGGCTCTCACTGCGCATCCCGGATTCGTCGCGCACTTCGACGACGAGTTGGCGACCCCGGGCGTCCGCATCCCGATCACAGGGAACTGCGCGTTGTGGGACTCCGCCGTGGAGCTCGGCCGGCGGGTGGTCGAGCTGATGACCTTCTCCCCCGACGGCGTCCTCGAGATGACCGTGACAGGTCCGCAACTGCCGGAACAGACTGTGCCGGTGGGTGACCTGCGTCCGACGACGTTCTCCCACGACGCGCTCGCCCAGACTCTGGTCGTCGGTTCGGGACGGTGGAAGCACGTGCCGCCGGCGATCCTCGACTACCGCGTCGGCGGCGTCGGCGTGGTGTCGTCCTGGCTGAAGTACCGGCTGGCCCGTCCTGTCGGCAAGGTGTCCTCACCATTGGACGAAGTCCACGATCCCACCTGGCCCGAGCAGTGGTCGGACGAGCTGACCGAGGTGCTGTGCGCCATCGCCGCCCTCATCGCGCTCCACGACGACATGGATCACGTACTCCGCGAGATCCTCGCCGGCCCCCTCGTCTCGGAGGCCGAGCTCACCGCGGCGGGAATGACGGTACCGACGTCCGCCCTCGACCGAAAGCCCCGTCGCTAAACCGGATTCGGCGCCCCTGCACCACCGGCGTCGAGCCGCCTCGTCACACGTTCGCGTACGGCGCGAAAGTACGGTGCGCGATGCGGGTGGGCGCGATGATGCGGCGAGCCCGGGCCGTGCCGGTCCAGCATGTCGCGCATCCGGTCCTCGACGTCCATCACGGCGTGGCCGGTCGGGCTGGAGGTCTGGTCGGCCAGCGTCAGCGCGTCGGTCACCTCGTCCTCGACGAAGGTGAAGTCGCTCAGTGCTTCGTCGATGCCGCGTTCGGCCGCGATGTAGCGCGCGCCGGAATGGTGGGCGACGAGAGCGCACACCTCTTCGGGCCAACCCCGCGCGCGGAGATACCGTGCGCCGTCGACGGGATGAAAGCCGGTGTCTCGCAGAGCCGGAACGTAGCCGATGTCGTGGAGCCAGGCGGCTGCGATCAACGCATCGCGCCGTCGCGGATCAACGGTTTGGGCATACCGGGTGGCCTGCGCGGCCACGCGGGTCACGTGGCGGAGCCGGTTCGGATCAGAGGCCAGGAGTCGTGCTGCGAGTTCTCGCGCCGCGTCCGTGAGCGCGTTCTCGTCGTCCACAACCTCTCCTCCGCGTCCCCCGACGGCCCGGCACGTGTGATTGTGCCACGACGCCCCACACCGGACGATAACGTCTGTCAGATGTCACGACCGTCGCCACACACCGTCGTCGTCGGAGCCGGCGTCGCCGGGTTGACCACCGCCAGGTTGTTGCACAGGTACGGCCACAGCGTCGTCGTGCTGGAGGCCCGCGACCGGATCGGTGGCCGCACCCACACCGACCGCTCCGACGGATATGTCACCGATCGGGGTGCCTCGTGGATTCACGGCATCGACGACGCCCCGTTGTTCGACGCCGCCCGCGCGCTCGGTATGCGGACCGTCGAGTTCACCGTGGGCAGTTATCAGCCACTGAGTCGGCCGACCGCCTACTACGGCCCCGACGGTTCCCGGCTGAGCGACGCACAGGTCGCTGCATTCGTCGAGGACATACAGACCGTCGACGCGCTGCTGTCGGACGCCATCGGCTCGGCCGGTCCGGGGCGCTCCTACCGCGACGCCGTGGAGGACACCTTGGCCGGGCTCGACTGGACGCCCGGCCGCGCCGAGCGGGTGCGGGAGTTCTTGGCGCACCGCACCGAGGAGCAGTACGGCGTGGAGAGTGGCGAGCTCGATGCCCACGGTCTCGACGACGACGAGACCCTCGGCGACGAGGTGGTCTTTCCCGACGGCTACGACCGACTGGCGTCGGCGCTGGCGCAGGGGCTCGACGTGCGGTTGGGCCACATCGTGACGCGGGTCCGGTGGTCGGCGGAGGGTGTCGTCGTGGCATCCGATGCCGGGGAGTTCGCCGCCGATCACGTCGTGTTGACCGTGCCGGTGGGGGTGCTGAAGTCGGGTGATCTGACCGTCGATCCACCGCTGCCCGAACCACTCGCCGGTGCGCTCGACCGGCTGGAGATGAACGATTTCGAGAAGATCTTCCTACGCTTCGAGCACCGATTCTGGGATGACGGCGTGTACGCGGTCCGGCGGCAGGGGCCGGCCGGGCGCTGGTGGCATTCGTTCTACGACCTGTCCGCATTGCACGGCACCCCCACGCTGCTGACCTTTGCCGCCGCCGACTGCGCTCGGGCGATTCGCGGCTGGTCCGATCGCCGGATCGCCGATTCGGTGCTCGACGCACTGCGCGAGATCTACCGCGACGAGGTGAGCGAGCCGGTCCGTGTCGATGTCACCCGATGGCGCGACGATCCGTTCGCGCGGGGCTCGTATGCGTATATGACCGTCGGCTCGACGACCGCCGACCACGACGTGCTCGCCACCCCGGTCGGCGACGGCGTGCTCCACATCGCCGGGGAGGCCACATGGACCGACGACCCGGCGACAGTGACCGCAGCGCTGATGTCGGGGCATCGGGCGGCGGGCAATGTTCTCGGCCATCCGGTGGCGCTCGAGGAGCTGTGGCACCCGGGCACGTAGACAGCAACCTGGCTGTATCACCCAGGCGGGTCGCGTGATTCTACTCATGGCGCTGCCGAGATCGCTTGCGATTGTTGTCGGCATGGCAACCTCAGAGATTCCCCAGAACCCCACCACCGCAGCATTCTTCCTGCAGGCCGCGATCGCCTTCGGCGTCAGCCTCGCGACCGCCGTCGTCGGCGTCTTCTATCTGCCGATCGACGCCTGGCAGCGCGGCTTTCTCGCAATCACCTTGCTGTTCCTCACATCCAGTACGTTCACCCTCGCCAAGGTGGTGCGCGACCGGCAGGAGCAGACGTCGGTGCGGGCACGACTCGACGAGGCGAGGGTGGACAAGTTGATCGCCGAACACGATCCCTTCAGCAAGGTGTCGTGACTCGGGGGGTCGGTCAGAAGTAGTGCGCGCGTCCGCCCACCGCGCGGCCGGTGGCACCGAGGATTGCGAGGATCAGGCCGATCACCACCAGGATGATGCCGATGGTCCATAGGATCGGGATACCGAAGATGAGTCCGAGGATGAGACAGATGGCGCCGAGGATGATCATGAGAAGCCTCTCGAGATGACGCGGATGAGGACTGCTCGGCGCTGCTGCAAGCACCTTCCACCCTAGACCTCCCGCACCCCGACGTATACGGAGTCAGCAGATGATCGACAAGAATCCGGCCGACGCGGTACGGCAGGCGACCGGGCGCGGCGAGTTCGAGGCCCTGGCCCGCGCCGGTCACGTGGTGAGCGGGTTGTTGCATCTGTTGATCGCCTACATCGTCGTTCGACTTGCCTTCGGCGATCCGGGAAACGCCGATCAGTCCGGTGCGTTGGGTTTGTTCGCGTCGTCGACGGGTGGGCGAATGGCGTTGTGGGCTGCGGTCGTCGCCTTCGTCGCGATGGCGTTGTGGCGCATCGCCGAAACGATCATCGGACCGCATCCGGCCAACCCGAAGCCCGGTGAGGACGACGGCTGGCTCGATCGCGCCAAGGCCGCATCCCTGGCCGTGGTCTATCTCGGATTTGCTTGGTCAGCAGCGCAATTCGCGTCAGGCCATGGACAGTCCAGTGGCAGCCAGAACGCCGGGATGAGCGCCAGGCTGATGGAATCGGTTGCCGGCAAAGGACTTCTGATCATCGTCGGACTCGTCATCATCGGCGTCGGTATCTATCACATCTACAAGGGCGTCACGAAGTCGTTCCTTGACGACCTCACCATCGACGACAACCCGGCGCTCACGGTGACCGGCGTCGTCGGTTATGCGGCCAAGGGACTTGTGCTCGCCGGCGCCGGCGTGCTGGTGATCATCGCGGCGGCGACGGCCGATCCGGCCAAGGCCACCGGCATCGACGGCGCGGTCAAGACGGTCGCGGGATGGCCGGCCGGCCAGGTCCTGCTCGTCCTGGCCGGTCTCGGGTTGGCGGCCTACGGAGTCTACTGCTTCGTGATGGCGCGTTTCGCGCGGATGTGATGGCGCGGCTCGATCACGTCGAATAGAGCCGTGTCGTCGCGGTGATCAGGTCACCGAGCGCTGCCGGCTCGTGATCGAGCCACCACGCCAGCCGGACCGCGATCCGTGGGCCGTCTTTGACTGGGCGGTAGGTGATGTCACCGCGCGCGTGGTGATGAGCCGTGGATTCGGCCGTGGTGCCGACGCCGCGACCGGCGGCGATGGCGTCGAGCCAGCCCTCGACGTCGTGGATCTCGACGACCTCGGGCGAGTGAGCCGTGCCGGCCCACAGTTCGCGGTGGGTGGTGCCCGACCGGGTGTCGACGAGTACCGGTCGGGTGGCCACCTCGGCCATCGTCAGACTGCGTCGGCGAGCCCACCGCGGGTCGTCGGTGGCGAAGGCCACCAGCCGCCGTTCGAGGCCGACGATCGCCGATCCGAACCGCTTCTCGTCGAGGGGAACCCGGACGATGGCCACGTCGCAGAGCCCTTCGGCGAGTCCGCCGGTCGCCGAATTGTGCCGCACGAGTTCGAGTTCGGTGTTCTCGTGGTGGCGCGCCCACTCGCGTTGCAACGTCGTCGTGTGTTTTCCGAGTGCGGCCCAGGCGTATCCGAGCCGGAGAACGGCATGGCGGTTGTCGAGGAACTGGGTGAATCGTTGCGCCTCGGCGAGTACTCGACGGGCGTGCGGCAGCACCTGTCGGCCGGTGCTGGTGAGTTCGCATCCGCGGGGAATCCTGCGCAACAGCGTCTCACCCACCGAACGTTCGAGGGAGGCGATGGTTCGCGAGACCGCGGCCTGTGAGACGTACAGGCGCTCAGCCGCCTCGGTGAACGATCCGGCATCGGCAGCGGTGACGAAGAAACGAAGTTCACGCAGGTCCCACTCCATGACCGAAGCGTATACCTACTCCAACATATGCACTGGTCATCGGAACCGGCTCCCCATACCGTCAAGGCATGCACATGTCTCGTCAGACGCGCGGCATCGGACTCGTCCTGGGCAGCGCAGCATCCAATCAGACCGGAGCCGCCCTGGGCGCCATGGCCTTTCCGACGCTGACCCCGGTCGGGGTGGTCGCCGTGCGGCAGATCGTCACCGCCGTTGCCCTCATGGCAACGATCCGTCCGCGGGTCCGCGGGCTGACCCGCCGACAATGGCTGCCGATCATCGGTCTGGCCGTGGTGTTCGGGGTGATGAATCTCGGCCTGTATTCGGCGGTCGACCGTATCGGACTCGGGCTGGCGGTGACGCTGGAATTCCTCGGGCCGCTCACCATCGCGGTGTGCGGAGCACGCGGCACGGTGTCGGTCGGGTGTGCACTGACCGCGGCACTCGGCGTGGTGACACTGACCCGTCCCGGCCCGACGACCGACTATGTCGGGATCGGGTTCGCGCTGATCGCCGCGCTCTCATGGGCGTGTTACATCCTGCTCAATCGCTCGGTGGGCCGTCTCGTGCCCGGAGTCCAGGGCAGCGCCCTGGCCGGCCTCGTCGCCGCGGGCGTGTGGGTGCCCATTGCGATCGGCTGGCTGATCACCCACCGGCCCACCGTCTCCGCGCTGGTTCTCGCGGGACTGTGCGGCGTGTTGTCGTCGATCGTGCCGTACGTGACGGACCTGACTGCGCTGCGGTGGATTCCCGCGCATCTGTTCGGGACGCTGACGAGCGTCAACCCGGTGTGGGCCGCACTGATCGGCGTGGTCGTGCTCGGTCAACGACTCGGGGGCCTCGAGTGGATCGGTATCGGGCTGATCGTCGGGAGTAATGCGTGCGCGCTTGTCGCCCACCGTGGTGCCGATGCTGGCGATGATCACCAGGACGATCGCCGTCAGCCGCAGGGCACCGGCCGCCTGTCCGAGCAGCACCCAGCCGGCGATGGTGGCGACGATCGGTTCGAGGCTGAGCAGCACTCCGAACACGTGCCGCGGTAGGCGGCGTAGCGCCCCGAGTTCGAGGGTGTACGGAATGACCGACGACAGCAGTGCCGTGCCGAGCGCGGCGAGCGCGACGGTGGTGTCGATGTGTCCGGTCGTCAGGCCTCCCATGCCGAACGGCAGGACGCATACCGTCGCGACGGCCAGTGCCATCGCCAATCCGCCGGAGCCCGGAACTCGTTGCCCCACACGTGCACTGGTGAGAATGTAGAGGGCCCAGAACGCGCCGGCGATCAATGCGAACAGGACGCCGAGAGGATCGAGGTTCGCGGCATCGGTCATGCTCTCAACCCCCAGCAGCACCATTGCGGCCAGCGCCAGGCCGACCCACACCAGGTCGGTGCGTCGTCGTGACAGCACCGCGGCGAGGATCAATGGGCCCAGGAATTCGATGGAGACCGCCACGCCGAGGGGCAGCCGGGCGATGGCCTCGTAGAAGGTGCCGTTCATCCCGGCCAGCGCGACCCCGAACGCCACGACCGATCGCCACTGCCGGGCGTTCCAACGCCATGCCCGCGGCCGGGCCATCATCAGCAGGAGGACCGCGGCGAGTCCCAGTCGCAGCGTGGTGACCCCGGCGGCACCGAGCGCGGGGAATGCGATCCCGACGGCCAGCGCCGCGCCGAACTGCAGCGAGACGCACGAACCCAAGATCATCAGCACCGGCATGACTACCAGGATCATGCGTCGGAGCTGATCAATCCAGCGAATGTTTCTACTGAACTATCATTAGCAGAACTGAACGATCCTGGAGGTGGTGATGCTCAACGTCAGCCGCCTGCGCATCCTGCGGGAGCTACACCTGCGTGGCACGCTCGCCCAGGTCGCCGAGGCGTTGTCGTACACCCCGTCGGCCATCTCCCAACAGCTGTCGCTACTCGAGCGCGAGGCGGGCGTGGTTCTGCTCGAGCGGGTAGGGCGAGGCGTCCGGCTCACCGATCAGGCGCTGACACTCGTCGCGCACGCCGAGGTGATCCTCGCCGAACTCGAACGCGCCGAGGTCGACCTCGCGCAGGCCCAGCCATCGGTGCATGGCGTGCTGCGCGTGTCGTCGTTCCAATCGGTGGTGGCCGAGATCGTCCCGCGGGTGCTGACGCTGCTCGAACGCAGCCATCCCGCGTTGCAGGTGGAGTTGACGCTGCGCGAGGTCGAGGGTGCATATCGGGGATTGCTCTCGCATGCCTTCGATCTCATCCTCGGCGAACAGTTCCCGGGGCGGCCCTCACCGGTCCGGCCGGGCACCGATCGCGCCGACCTCATCCACGATCGGCTCCTGCTCGCCGTCCCGGCACAGGGACCGCTGGCGGTGGAGCCGTCCGGACTTGCCGAACTCGCCGAACTCCCGTGGGCACTCGAACCCGCGGGGACCGACAGCGGCGAATGGGCACGCGCCGTGTGCCGTTCGGCCGGCTTCGAGCCGCGCGTGCGGTTCGACGGCCCCGACACCCTGCTGCATTCGAGGTTCGTGGCCAACGGTCACGCGCTCGCCTTCGTACCCGCGTTGATCGCCGGCGACGACCCGCGACTGCGGCTCTACGCCCTACCCGGCGATCCGGAACGGAGTCTGTTCACCGCGGTCCGCACGGGCCGGTCCGGCCATCCGGCCGTTCGTGCGTTTCGAGACGCGTTGGCGCAGGCGGCTGCTGAACGTGGGCCGCAGGTACCGAGCGTCGAAGTGTTCCGCGCGTAGATCAGTTGATCTATAGTTAGATCATGCGATCTACGGACGGTGATACCTTCACCGAGCGCGCTCGACGTCGGCAACTCGTCGGCTGCGCGATCGACGCGATCGCCGAACTGGGGTTCGCCCAGGCTTCGGTCCGCAAGATCGCCGAGCGTGGCGGTGTCGCGATGAGCGTGGTCCTCTACCACTTCGGCAACAAGGACGAGTTGGTCGCGGCCGTGGTGTCGGAGTGCTACCGAACCCTGTTGGAGGCGATGGTCCCCGCGGTCGGCGCCGAAGCGTCGGCGACCGGAAAATTGGCCGCGCACATCCGCACCCACCTGCGATACATGCAGACCCACCGCGCACATCAGATCGCGATCATGGAGATCTCACAGGGCTTTCGTGGACGCGATGGCGCACGGCTCGCCGGCGTCGCCATCGACGCCGAGCACCGCGACGGGCTCGCCGCGGTCGACCTCGAGGTGATCTTCCGACTCGGCGTCGACACCGGCGAATTCCGCAGCGTGTCAGTCGATTCGATGGCCACGGCGGTACGTGGCGCGATCGGCTCGGCGCTTCTGCGCGTCACCGCCCAACCCGACTTCGACCTCACCGGCTACGGCACCGATCTGATCGAGGCATTCATCCGTGCCTGTGCACCCGACCCCGGGTAGGCCTCCCACATCCATCGAACGACCTCCACCGAACGGAGCCACCCATGGCCGACATCCTCATCGCCGCATACGGATCCCGCGGCGACATCATGCCGCTGACCGACATCGGATGCCGGTTGCGCGACGCCGGCCACCACGTCGTCCTCACCACCAACACCGAACTCGCCGACGAGGTACGAGCCTGCGGCCTCGACGCCAAGCCTGTTGATTTCCAGATCGATTCGGCGATCGATCCGGACTCGACGGACCCACGACAACTGGCCATGCAGATGGTGAAGCCGGCCGGGATGCGTCAGCTCGGCCGTAATCTCCTGGCCGCCGTCGACGACGTGCCCGCCGACATCGTGCTCCTCACGCCGTTCGCCGAACTCGCCGGCCATCCGCTCGCGGAAGCACGGGGTATTCCGAGTGTCGGCCTGCGCCTGCAGCCGCTGTCCGCGACGGGCTCCTACCCGCCGTCGCTGCTGGGCACCTTCTCCGCCGGAAAGTTCGTGAACCGCGCTGTCGGGCGGTCGGCCGGGCGCTGGTTCGACCGGATCTACCGAGGGGTTCTGGCCGACCTGCGCACCGACCTCGGGCTGCCACGAAGGTCCGCTCGATCTCTGCGCAACGCTCGGACGGCAGCGCAATGGCCTATGCTGCACGGTTATTCGCCGAATGTTCTACCCCGCCCCGCCGACTGGCGGCCCGGGCTGGAGATCACCGGATACTGGTGGCCCCGTCGATCCTCGGAGTGGGTGCCGGACAACGATCTCCGCACCTTCCTGGAATCCGGTCCCCCGCCGGTCTATGTCGGGTTCGGCAGCCTCATGCTCCCCCCGGACGAGGCGGCAGATCTGTCCGCGCTCGTGCACCGAGCAGTCACCACCGCGGGCGTCCGGGCGGTGGTGCAGAGCGGCGGCACCGACCTCGAATCTTTCGACGACGAACGCATATTCAGCGTCGGCCCGGTGCCGCACGAGTGGTTGTTCCCACGGGTGTCGCTGGCGGTGCACTCGTGTGGTGCGGGCACCGTGGCCGCAACCCTACGGGCAGGCATCCCGTCCGTCGGGATCCCCTCACCCGGCGGCGACCAGCCGTTCTGGGCCCGACATTTGCAGCAGCTCGGCGCAAGTGCCGCAACGCTGCCGCGGCCACGCCTCGACGCCGACCGGCTTGCGGCGGCCATCGGCGAGGCACTGGAGAAGTCTCGATACCGCGACGCCGCAGCACAACTCGGTCTCGAGATCAGCCGTGAGGACGGTGCCGGGCGGGTGGTCGAGGCGGTCGAGGGACTGCTCGATCCTCACGAGGTGTGATACCCGGGCTTATCGGCTCCGCGGTCGACTTCGGCCAGCAGCCGGTGCATGGTGGCCGAGCGCACGAGATATCGATCCAGGAGCGGGTTGGCTGCTCCGTGAACCCATTTGAGCGCTCGCCATCCGGCCGGCGCGAACGATTCGCCGTGCCGGTGCACGACGTTGCCGACGATGACCCGTGCCGCGTCGTCAGCTGAGATCCGTCGACTCAACGGCCACGGCAGCAGTCCGCCGATCTGACGTCCCAACTCGTCGGAATCGAGCATGTCGTGTGTCATGTCGGTGTCAACTATCCCGAAGTAGACGACACCTGCGGAGGCTCCGTGGACAGCGAGCTCGAGGCGGAGAGCACGGCCGAGCTGGCTGACCGCGGCCTTGCTGACCATGTACGGCGATCCACCTGCTCCGGGCGCGAACGAGGCCCCCGACGACACGATGACCACGTGGCCGCCGCCGGCGACGATCTGATCGAGCGCCGGCCGGACGGTGTTGTACACGCCGGTGATGTTGACACCGATCACCCGATCGAACTCGTCATCGTCGAGCGTGCGGACGGTAGCCGGAGTCGGACTGACCCCCGCATTCGCGACGATCACGTCGATCGACCCGAAATGCTGTGTCACCGAACACATCACCCGCCGCATGCATTCTCGGTCCCGGACGTCTGCCGCATAGGCCACCGCGTTCGGGCCCAGATCTTCCGCGGCCGCATGCACCTCGTCGGCGTCGCGGTCGACGAGCGCGACCCGCGCCCCGAGACGCACCATCCGCGCGGCTACTGCTCGGCCGATACCCTGTGCGCCGCCGGTGACGACGACGACCTTGCCTGCCGGGTCGAGGCGATTCACGAGACACGCTCCGTGGTGGGTCGGCAACGTTCGACGGTGAACGCTGCGTCGTCGAAGTGCTTTGTCCGACGGGCATATTCGAAACTCCATCCCGGATACAGACCGGCATTGCGGCCGTCGGCGGTGTGGTAGTAGCTCGTGTCGCACCCACCGGTCAGCCACACCGTGTGCTCACTGCGCCGGGTCATCTCGTCGACGAACTCGTCCTGTGCACTTGCGCGGACCTCGACCCGCACGACGCTGCGGTCCCGTAACTGACCGAGCGCGTCGACGATGTAGCGGCATTGGGCCTCGATCATGTAGATCGCCGATTGATTGCCGACCGCGCCGAAAGCACCGAGAGTGGTGAACAGGTTCGGGTATCCGGCGGTAGCGGTACCCAGATAGCTGCGCGGACTTTCCCGATAGTCGTCGGCGTAGGTGCGTCCGTCGAGGCCGTGAATTCGCTCGTACACCGCCGGCGGGACCTCGAATCCCGTTCCGTACACGATGGCGTCGACCGGGTGTTCTTGTCCGTCGCGTGTGATCACCGAGCTGTCGGTGATCTCGGCGATGCCGGCGGTGACGACGTCGACGTTGTCTCGGGTGAGCGCCGGAAGATAGTCGTCGGAGAAGATCGCCCGTTTGCACCCGATGATGTAGTCGGGGGTCAGCGTCTTCCGGAGTTCGCGATCACGCACCTGTCGGCGCAACTGGAACCGTCCGAGCAGCTCGAAGGGGTACCGGAACCGCTCGTCGACGAAGCCGACGAGCCCGAAGCTCTCGATCGCCAAGTAGTAGATCGCGCGGAGCAGTCGGCGCAGGGCCGGGACGCGGCGCAGGAGTGATCTCTCGACGGCGCTGGTGGTGCGGTCCATCCGTGGCACGATCCACGGGGCCGATCGTTGGAACACCACCAGGTGCTCGACGTGCGGTTGCAGCTCCGGGATGAATTGGACGGCCGAGGCTCCGGTACCGATGACAGCCACCCGCTGCCCGGATGGGTCGAAGTCGATGGGCCAATGCAGCGAATGAAAAGCCTTGCCGGCGAATCGTTCCCGTCCGGGTATCGCGGGGTATCGCGCCTCACCATAGACACCGGCGCAGGTGATCAGGAGCCGGGCGGTCATCGGTCCCCGGGAGGTGGTGAGACGCCACAAGGAGCCCGTGTCGTCCCAGTCGGCCCGGAGAAGCTCCGTGTCGTAGCCAATGTGGTCGAGCACCCCATGGCGGTCGGCAACCGTCTGCAGATACTCGAGAATCTCCGGTTGCGTGCCGTAGGTCCTCGACCAGTCGGGGTTCGGCGCAAAGGAATAGCTGTACAGGTGTGACGGCACATCGCACGCACACCCCGGATACACGTTGTCCCGCCATGTTCCGCCGAGTTTTTCGGCGCGTTCGAGTATCAGGAAGTCGTGCAGCCCGGCCTCGCGCAACGAAGCCGCCAGCGCGATCCCGGCGAAACCTGCTCCGATGAGGACGATCTGATGGTCGGGTTCGTCGGTCGCTTTGGGGCGGCGGTCGGTCATCGTCGGGCGAGTTTCTGTCGGAGACCTCGGGTGACCGCGGGCACCTTGGACAGGCCCATGAGGGCGCGGAACTGCCAGCTGTCGTCACGCGGAAAGATGCTCGCCCGCTGCACGCCATCGAGAAAGTCGTAGAGGGTCTCGCCCTCTTCCATGAGGCCGTCGGCGTTGAAGTGGTATCGATCGACCGCGGGGGCCTGGATGAATCGTCCGTTCCCGTAGATGGTCGGAGCGGATTCGTCGTACGGGTGGAGCCGGAGCGGACCGGTCCAGTGACCGCTGCCCATGTAGCGGATGACCGTCCGCACGGTGCCCTCGGGAGTGACGTCGATGTACACCTGGTCGGGAAGGGGGTCGTACCGCCAGTCCGGGATGGCATCGAAGAACGCGAAGTTGTACTTGACGAACTCGTCGATGCCGACGATGGTCCGGCCGAAGGTGCTGACGTCGGTGTACCGGATGTCCTGGGTGTACAGCTCGTCGTTGATGGTCATGTCCCGCACAAGGAAGCTCCACCAGTACTTCTTCGCCCAGGTCATGGCCCATGCCAGATCCTTGTCGTGGACGTTGCTCAGGTAGTCGAGCTTCGTACCGAATGCGTCGAACCATTCCCGGGTGCTCGCCATCAGCTCGGCTTCGGGAATGGCCCTGATCGGCACTGCCCGGTTCGAATCGAGGTACTCGGGTACCGGACGCGAGAGACGCGGTTGGGCGAGGGATCTCTGGAACTCTCGTTCGTCGTACATGGCGACCTCCTGGACACCGTCGGATCGATCGAGCACCTGAGCCCGACCAAACGTGAATCACATGATTCATCTGATATCGAGTGATGTCAATTGTGGGCCGACTCGGTCCGGCTCATCGAGGTGTGGTGCAGTATTGCGGTCATGAACACGTCCAAGGTGTGGGGTGGCCAGAGTCCACAAGACCGGTCGTCGAGCCGCCGGGAGTCACTCCTCTCGGCGGCCGGAGCCCTGTTGGGCGATGGGGGCGCCGTGGCCGTGACGATGCGCGCGGTGGTCCGCGCAGCGCAGCTGAGCCCTCGCTACTTCTACGAGAGCTTCGCCTCCCGTGAAGAACTACTGTTCGCCGTTCACGATCGGGTCGAAGACCAACTCCTGCAACGCCTTCAGAGCGTGAGCAGTTCCGGTGACCTGCGCGATGCGGTGCGTTCGTCGTTCGAGATCATCCGCGACTTCTTCGAAGAGGATCCCCGCCGCGCCCGCATCCTGTTACGCGAGCCCTTGGCCGACGACATGCTCCGCTCGCACAGCGCCACTCGTATCCCCATCTTCACCCGAGCCGTCATTCAGCTTCTCGCACAGGGTCATCCGGAGGTCGCCGAGGCCACCGGCGGCGACGAAGCGGACTGGATGATCAGATCCACGGCGCTCTCGGGCGCCCTGATCTCGTTGTACCTGGAGTACACCGATGGCCACATCGACGTCGAACCGGACCGACTGGTCGATGCGGCCGTGGACGTCGTGTATGCGCTCGGGGGTTTGCGCGATACGCGACCCTGACCTGCTACAACCCCTGGGGATACCAGAACGCGCGGTAGGTGGTGATCATCCCCGACAGCGTCGCGTCGTAGATGAGGTGCCCGGTCCGGTCGAAGGACGACACGTGCCCGGTGGTGCCCCACCCGCCGAACACCGAACCGCCGGACAGGGTTTCGGCGTTACCCATCGCCCAGGCGGTGAGGTGGTCGGGATGAGTCCATCGCGACACCAAGCTGACGGTGCCCTTCTTCCAGTCAGGCCGGATGGTGAGGATCGACGACGGGCCACCGGTGCCGGGAAGGCTGGAGTTGTTGTCGAAGAGCCGAATCGTGCCGTCGGGCAACAGCTCCGCGTCGTGCTGATTGCGGAACGTCGCGTTGTCGGCGACCCGCAAGGTGGACCGATTGCCGCCGATCACCGCACGCACGGCGCCGGTGGTTCCGTCGACGAGGTACAGCGCCGAGGTGTTCCGTGAGGACACCAGGTAGTTGCCCTTCCCGTCGGGGAAGATGCTGTTGATGTGGAAGTAGTCGAGTCCCTGGCCCGGCAGCGGCAGCGGCGTGGTTGTTGCGGTCACCGGCACGTGTGACAGTGCGTCCCAAGAGAATTCGGTTCTGCCGCTGTCGATGTCGATGATGTAGAAGTGTGAGTCGACGACGGGGACCCGTGCTCCGTTGACCACGGCGGTGGTGCGCGCGTAGCTGGTCACCGCGGCGCGGCGTCCGTCGGGCAGGATGCGGAACTCGTGCAGGTCACCGGAGGTGCGGACCGGCGTCCGGAGTTGGTGCAGCACTTGGAAGTCGCGGTCGGCGATGAAGTACGTCCCGTCGCCGTGACCGGCACCGTTGGCGCCCTGCCACCACGTGTACACACGTTGGTCACGGTAGGTCTGGATCTGGAAGTTGCCGGCCTCCTGACCTTGCGGGATGACCCGCTGATGCAGCAGCGCACCGTTGCGGGCGCGGACCTGAAGCGTCACCGGATCATGGGGAACGATGGCCCCGATCGCTCGCGGTACGGCGGGGTTGTTCAGCAGGTCGGCGGGTGCCAACAGGATCACGCCACCGAGCCCGGGATTGCGATCCAATGTCACCGTGTAACCGTTGGTGGCCGGGGGCGCAGCAGATGCCGTCGGCGCCGGCATCACGCCGAACCCGACGAGCGCCGACAAGAGGATCGAGAGCCACAGTCGCACGGCCACATTCTTCGTCACCCGAAGCACTCTGCCGCCGACCATCCCCCTGGGGCAAGTCTCTGCCCGATTTGAGTTCTTCCTGCGCGGATGGCGCGGGGCGAGTAGTCCGCTTCACCCGATCCGCGTGCCGCACTACTCGTTACGTCGCCGGTTGTTCGGCGCACAGTTCGTCCTACCGGCCCGCCCCGGACCGGCCGCCAGAGAACCCAGCCCGAAAGGCCCCCGCCATGAACAAGAAACACCTCATCGGTATCGCCGCGGTCGTGACCGGCGTCGCCGCCGCAATCGCGCCCGCCGCCACCGCCGCAGCCGCCGATCCCCCCGAAGCGCATATCCTGCTGATCGGCACCGACTCGGCTCAGGCCACGTGGAACACCCACGGCCGCACCGGATGCTCAGCCACTGTCACCGAAGGTACGCAGGTGGAATCGGTCCCGAACATCCCTCCGACCGGTAGTGGCGGGATCATCAAGGTCACCCAGAATGCGACGTTGAAGATCACCTGCCCCGGCGGGGTCACGAGCGCCACCGCGCGGCTCTACGGACCGCGCAATCCATTCAACGACATGCGGACGAATTTCAACGATTCGACCGGTGATGCCTTCGGGTCGTGAGTGACCCTGGCGAGTCGTGACGGTGCCGCCTCCCCCGCGGCGGTGCCGTCACGGCGTCACTCAGGCCGAGAGCCCCATGCCGACCCGCTCACGCAACGCCTCGATCGCCGCCCGAGCACCCAGATAGTACGGTTTGGGTACCCGAATGACGTTGGGGCGCAACGCGGAGAGATGCTCGGAATCCTGCACCGAGCACGGCCAGAAATCGCCGGTGCCCGACGCGGGATGATCGGTTGTCGAGAATTCGAGACAGCCGGTCAAAGCGCCACACCGATATTCGATGCCGGTGATGTCGGCCAGCGCGAGCACCTCGACATGCACTCCGGCAGCCGACCCGGACTCCCAGCCGGTCTTGCGGATTTCGACGCGGTCGTCGAAGGCAGCCAGCAATCCGTGCCGCCCCGCGTTGAGGACCATCCACGGGTAGTCACCGTCGCCCGCGTGCTCGTCGACGGCCTCCCACTGCGCCTCGGTCATCGGTTCGCCGTACACCGTCACCCGCCGTCGTTGCGCGCGTCGCCGTCGGGTTCGCTCGGCGGCTTCGGTGCGCTGCCGTCGCCACCGGGTCAGCGCGGGCGCCACATCCGCACCCACCCCGGCGGAGTGCAGCGACTCGACGAAGTAGGTGAGGAACTCCGTCTCGTCCCGATGGAATTGCCCGAACACCCGCGGCCCGTCGACGGTGCGCAGTGTCAGCGTGGGCACCAGCCGTGCACCGATGAATTCGGCGCCGACGATGTCGTCGGCGGCCACCTGCATGGTGATGACTCCGCGACCGGACGCCGCGGCCGAGTTGAATCCGAGAATCCGGGCGTTCGTGATCGCCACGCCCTCGACGGTCGGTTTGAGTCGGTGCACGGCGACGAACGCGGTGATCGTCTCCCCTTCGAGGAGGTGCGGCTCGAGACAACGCTGCCACTGTGCGGCGCCCAACGCCGACACCACCGGACTCAACTTGCTCATATCGGGAGCGTACGCCCAGGTCACCGAGGTCGCAGCGCGAGCGAATCAGACACCGTTCTGGTTGGTGAGCGTTGCGCGGAATGCTCACCACTGCAGCGCAGCGTCGTCCTCCCAGAACGTGCAAGTCGGTCCGTCGGGCCCGAGTGAGGCGAGCCGGGCGACTGTCCGGGCGCTGATCTCGGGTGCGCGCCCGGGATGGCTGCCGGGCTCGCCGCCACCGAGTTCGGTTGCGGTGATCCCGGGTTCGACCGCGTTGATCTTGATGTCGGGATAGGCCTTGGCGTATTGGACGGTGAGCATCGACACCGCCGCTTTGCTGGAGCCGTACACGATGGACACGAAGTGCGACGCGGGCCGCGACGGTTCGTGGGTCGCCCAGAACGAGCCGAGAGCGCTGGACACGTTCACCACCACAGGATTCTCGGACTGCTGGAGCAGCGGCAGCGCGGCTTCGGTGACGCGGACGATGCCCACGGCGTTGGTGTCGAAGACCTCGAGAACGCTCGGACCGTCCATCGCCTCGGTGGCGCCACCGGCTCGTTTGGCGATGCCGGCGTTGTTGACGAGCACATCGAGTCCGCCCTCGGCCGCGATCGTCTCGAATGCGGAGGCCACCGACGCGTCGTCGGTGACGTCGAGCTGGACGAACTGCGCCCCGACCTCCTGCGCTGCTGCTCGCCCGCGACCCTCGTCTCGTGCACCGAGGTACACCCGGTGGCCTCGGTGCACGAGGAGGCGTGCGGTTTCCTTGCCGAGGCCCTTGTTGGCCCCGGTGATCACTGCGGTTGTCATACATCGATCCTCGCGCGTCGGCGAGTTGCCAGGCAGTCGTCTGGTTGTCGTAGGACTCGCAGTACCAGGACACCGCGCGAACTGCGGGAGCAGACTGAAGTGGTGCGTGTGGTGAAGAACGAGGAGTTCGGCAAGACCGTCCGGCGTCATCGGGAGCGCCTCTCACCAGAAGCGGTCGGCCTCCCGGGCGGTGGGCGGCGGCGCGCTCCGGGTCTGCGTCGCGAAGAACTCTCCATGACCGCCGGTATCTCGGTCGACTATCTGACTCGGCTCGAGCAGGGCCGGGCGACCTCCCCTTCTCCGCAGGTCGTCGAATCGTTGACGCGCGCGTTGCGTCTTCCCGACGCGGACCGCGAACGGCTGTTCCTGCTCGCCGGCTATACCGCGCCCGGCGTCGGGCTCATCCGCACCCGGATCGCACCAAGTGTCGCGCGGATGCTCGACCGCCTCGCCGGCACACCGGTCGTGGTGTACGACGCCGCGTGGAATCTGCTGATCGCCAACCCCGCCTACGACGCACTCATGGGCGACATGTCGGTCCTCACGCGTTGGGAGCGGAATGCTCTGTGGCGCAACATCCACGG
>NZ_MVPX01000493.1:0-10349 GCF_002043085.1 Gordonia sp. i37
GAAAGTACGCTATCCGGCCGATCCGGCGCTGCGCGATCTGATCGATGAATTGACCTCGTCGAGTGCGAGATTCGCCGAACTCTGGGAGTCCGCCGACGATGCGCCGGCCCCCGACGCCGCACGTCACAAGGTGATCGCTCACCCGACGGTCGGGCCGATCACCGTCGACTGCGACACCCTCGTCGTCGCCGGCGATGACCTGCGCATCATGATCTACACTGCGGAGCCGGACACCGCCGATGCCGAGAAGCTGGACCTGGCAATTGTTCTCGGCACGCAGGCACTGTCATTACGTGGACCGTGAGCGATCCGCACGGCCCATCGCGTAGAACTCCTCGTTGGGCCGCAGGTTGGTGGCGTTGGCAATCCGGTTGGACATCCCGAAGAACGCCGAGATCGACGCGATGTCCCAGGCGTCCTCGTCGGTGAAGCCGTGGGATTTCAGTGCGTCGTAATCGGATTCGGACACCGCGTAGGCCTCGGTCGAGACCTTGAGGGCGAAATCGAGCATGGCGCGTTGACGATCGGTGATGTCGGCCTTGCGATAATTGGCGGCGATCTGATCGGCGATCAGCGGATTCTTGGCCCGGATGCGCAGGATCGCACCGTGGGCGACGACGCAGTACTGGCATTGGTTGGGGCTCGACGTGGCGACGACGATCATCTCGCGGTCGGCCTTGGTCAGATTCCCGGGCTTGTCCATCAACGCGTCGTGGTAGGCGACGAATGCCCGGAATTCGTCGGGGCGCCGGGCCAGCAGGAGGAACACGTTGGGGATGAAACCCGACTTCTCCTGGACTGCGAGGATGCGGTCACGCACATCATCGGGAAGGTCCTCGAGTGTCGGCGTCTCGAACCTGCTGATCGGGTGGGCGTCGGTCATGGTTGCTCCGTCTCAGCCGGGAGAGAGTTCAGCCCAGGAGATCTCGTGCCACCTGGGACACGGTGACCTTACCCTGCGCCTGTCCCCCCTGACCCGCAAGGTTGTTCATGATGGCGACGACGAATCGCTGGTTGTCGCCGGCGAATCCGATCGAGTTCATCACCGACCCGCCCTGCTCGTCGGACCAACCATTCTTGTTGCCGGGCGCCAGATTCGCCGGCAACGACTTGATCCCCCACTGCTGATCCGGTGCGACGCCGCGCATCTCGCCGATGAGGTAGGCGCGGTCGGCCGGCGCGGTGCGGGTGAGAACGTAGTCGACCAGTCGTGCGAGGTCGCGTGGGGTGTCCTTCTGGAATCCCCAATAGGGATAGAACTCGGTGAATCCTCGCTGCGGCGCCAGCGACGTCATCCCGAACGTGCGGAAGTCGCGGTTGAAGGTCTGGTGATCAGGCCCGGCGAAGGCGAACCAGAGTCGATCGGTCGCCTCGTCGTCGGAGCTGTTGAGCATGACGTGCATGTCGGCGCGATTGGCGGGCGAGAGCGTGATCGCACCCGATCGCACGCGGTTCAGCAGGTCGGTGGCGATCGCCAGCTTGATCGTCGACGCCGTCCACACCGGGGTGTCGGCGTTGCGATCGGCGTACGTCGCACCGGTGACGCGGTCGATCACCACGATCCCGGTGTGGCCCGGCCGGGTGGCCGCGTAGGCGTCGGCGGCGGTCAGCCGACCCGGTAGCTCGACGGCACGCGCGGTGTCACCCAGAGGTGCGGCGTGTGCCGGTGCTCCGGTGACGGCCACGACCGATGCCGCCACCGCCGAGAGCGCTGCGGCGAGGGCTGTACGAATCATGTGTCGTCGCATGGGCGCCACCGTACGGCACAGCCCTCATCGCACCCGACATCGTGTCGGATATGACGGGAATAGGTGGTTGTAAATCGGAAGAG
Organism: Gordonia sp. i37; assembly: GCF_002043085.1. Classification (NCBI taxonomy): domain Bacteria; kingdom Bacillati; phylum Actinomycetota; class Actinomycetes; order Mycobacteriales; family Gordoniaceae; genus Gordonia; species Gordonia sp. i37. The sequence goes on from NZ_MVPX01000493.1 coordinate 1,832, forward strand.
TCCGGCGCCCGATCCGTTTTCGCGTGCAATTCAGTACGGTAAAAGTTCTTCCGTCTGCTAAGGAGTTCAGATGACCCAGACGAGTGCGAAGCCTGAAGCGGGTGACAACCGGAACCTGCGCAGAGATGTCGGTTTGATCGGTCTGCTGTTCGCCAGCGTCGGGTCGATCATCGGTAGCGGATGGCTTTTCGGCGCGATGAATGCCGCGCAGAAGGCGGGTCCGGCGGCGATCATCTCGTGGTCGATCGGTGCGGTCATGATTCTGCTGATCGCACTGACCTTCGCCGAACTCGGCACCATGTTCCCGGTCTCCGGTGGTGTGGTTCGCTTCCCGCACATCGCCTTTGGCTCGTTCGCGAGTTACACCAGCGGCTGGATCCTGTGGATCGCGTGCGGCACGGTGGCGCCGATCGAGGTGGAGGGCGCACTGCAGTACGCCACCAAGTACGCCGCGTTCACCTCCAAATCGACGGTCAACGGCGACACGGTGCACACGCTGACCGGCCTCGGCTACCTCACCGCCGTGGTCCTCCTCGCACTCTTCGTGGTGGTCAACTACACCGGCGTCCGCTGGTTCGCCCGGGTCAACAACGTGCTGGTGTGGTGGAAGCTCGCGATCATCACCGTCGTCGTGATCGCTTTCCTCGTCACCCAATTCCATCCCAGCAACTTCACCTCCAAGGGCTTCATGCCCAACGGCTGGGAAGGCGTGTTCACCGCGATCGCCACCTCGGGAATCGTGTTCTCGTTCCTGGGTTTCCGTCAGGGCATCGAGCTCGCCGGCGAAACGTCGAATCCCCCGGAAGTACGTGCCCATCGCCGTCATCGGGTCGGTGATCCTCACCGGGATCATCTATGTGGCGTTGCAGGTGGCGTTCATCGGCTCTCTCAACCCGCGTGACTTCATCCACGGATGGGCGACGATGGGGTTCACCAACGACTTCGGTCCGCTCGCCGCGATCGCCACCGCCATCGGACTCGGCTGGCTCGCCACACTGCTCTACATCGACGCGATCGTCTCCCCCGGAGACACCGGATTGATCTACACCACGGTCACCTCACGCGTGTCCTATGCCATGGCGCGCAACGGTAATGCACCGAAGATGCTGGCCAAGACGACCAACCGCGGTGTCCCGCTGGTCAGCCTGATCGTCGCCTTCGTCCTCGGTCTGATCATCTTGTTGCCCTTCCCGAGCTGGCAGCAGCTCGTCGGGTTCATCACCTCGGCGACCGTGCTGTCCTTTGCGGCGGGGCCTGTAGTCGTTGCGGCACTGCGTCGTTCGGACCCCAAGCGCGAACGGCCGTTCCGCGTGCCCGGCGGTGATGTGATCCCGCTGTTGGCGTTCGTCGCCTCCAACCTCATCGCTATCTGGTCGACATGGACGATCAACCTCAAACTGTTCATCGCCGTCCTGATCGGCCTCGTCCTGCTGGCCATCCTGGAGATGGTGTACGACCAGCCGGTCCTCGAGATGCGTTCGGGCTCATGGATGATCCTGTGGCTGGCCGGTCTCGCCCTGATCTCCTATCTGGCCGGCGATCTCGACAGCAGCGCCGTCCTCGGCTTCTGGTGGGCCAACATCATCACCGTGGTATTCAGCGTCGTCGTGTTCTATCTCGCCGTGCACTTCCGATTGAACAACACGACAATGGCCGAACACATGGACGCCGTCTTGACCGAGGCCCACGCCGAAGAGCAGGAACTCGGGCCCGCGGCGAGCTGACGATCAGCCCAGGATCAGCCATCCGAATCGCAGGACGACAGCGGTGACGCCGAAGACCGCCACGGCGAGGAGCCACCGCCGGGCGAGACGTTCCCGGGTGTCCCTGCCCTGGATGTCCCTGCCCTGGATGTCACGGTCGCGTCCCGGACGTTCGCGCAGATAGACGTAGGCCGCGGCGAGCGCACTGAACGCGGCGGCCACACCGACGACGGCGATGACCGTGATCATCACCAGGTCGGTCGTGCCGGCCGGTTCTCGCATGGCCCCGTCGATCCTACCCAGCACCACCTGGTGTCCTCGGTCCCTAGGCGTCGCCGTCGTCGGCGCGGACGATGGAAGGTGAACGAGGAGGTCAGCAATGATCCGAGAATTCTCGAACCTTCGACTCGACGATGCCGAGGACGCCGGCGGCAAGGGCGCCAATCTCGGCGAACTGTGCAGCGCCGGACTGCCGGTGCCACCGGGATTCGTCCTGCTGCGCGACTGCTATCGAGAGTCGATGTCGGTCGCCGGGTATGCCGAGGAGCTGGCATCGAAGCATCGCGACGCCCTCGCCGCGGTCGCCGACAACGACAAACTCACCGCGCTGTGCCACGAGTTGCAGGAGACGGTCGGTCTCGCAGGTATCGACCCGCAGGTACGCGAGGACATCCTCGACGCCTACCACCGGCTCGGCGACAACGTGCCGGTCGCGGTGCGCTCGTCGGCCACCGGTGAGGACGGCAAGGACGCCTCGTTCGCCGGCATGAACCGCACCCTGACCGACGTCGTCGGCGACATGGCGCTGCTCGACGCGGTGAGCGCGTGCTGGCAGTCGCTGTTCGGCCCCCGGGTCGTCGCCTATCGCGCCACAAGGGGATTCACCGACGAGCCCGCCATGGCGGTGGTCGTGCAGCAGATGGTCGCCTCACAACGGTCCGGGGTGGCGTTCACCGCCGACCCGAGTACTGGTGCGCGCGACCGCGTCGCCATCGAGGCAGCACTGGGTCTCGGCGAGGTGGTGGTGTCGGGGATGGTGCAACCCGACACCTACATCATCGACAAGTCCACCGGCTCCATCCTTGAGACCCACATCGGGCATCAGGACTTCCGCATCGTGCGCGGTACCGACGGCGTCGACCACACCGAAGACCTCGACGAGGATCTCGCGCAGGCCCGGGTCCTCGACGACGAGACCGTGCGACGGATCGCCGAGCTCGCGCTGGCCGTCGAGGACCATTACGGCTGCCCGCAGGATCTGGAATGGGCGATCGATCCCGGCGGCGCGGTGTGGCTGGTACAGGCACGCCCGATCACCACCCTCGGCGCCACCTCGTCGCCACCCGGAACGGTTCTGGCCCAGGGCCTCTCGGCCGCTCCCGGCATCGCCAGCGGGGCGGTCCGCGTTCTGAACTCGCCGGCCGACGGCGGGCAGCTCGCCGATGGTGAGGTGCTGGTCGCGCCGATGACCAACCCCGATTGGCTGCCGACCCTGCGGCGTGCGGCGGCGATCGTCACCGACGCTGGTGGGATGACCTGTCATGCGGCGATCGTCGCCCGCGAGCTCGGCGTGCCCTGCGTCGTCGGAGCACGTTCGGCCACAAAGGATCTGCCCGCGGGTGAGGTGGTCACGGTTGACGGTACGCATGGCCAGGTCCGTGCCGGTGTACCCGAGACCACCGCCAGGGTGGCCGTCACGTCGCCGGGCACGCCGACGGTGGCGCGCGCCGAGGTGACCGGGACCCGGATCTATGTGAATCTCGCGATGCCCGACAGCGCGGAGTCGGTGGCGGCTCTCGACGTCGACGGTGTGGGACTGCTGCGCGCGGAGTTCATCCTCACCGAGGCGCTCGGCGGTCGACATCCGCACGATCTCATCGCCAAGGGTGAGAGTGAGACCCTGGTGGATGCATTGGTGAGTTCGGTGGGCCGCATCGCGACGGCGTTCGCGCCGCGTCCGGTCATCTACCGCGCCACCGATTTTCGCAGTAACGAGTTCCGTACCCTGCGCGGCGGCGAGGAGTACGAGCCGGTCGAGCACAATCCGATGATCGGCTATCGCGGCTGCTTCCGCTATATCAAGGAACCCGAGTTGTTCGGTCTCGAACTCGAAGCGCTGGCCCGTATCCGCGACACCGCACCGAATCTCGGGCTGATGATCCCGTTCGTGCGGACGAAATGGGAGCTCGAGGAATGCCTTTCGCTGATCGACGCCAGTCGTCTCGGACACCAGCGAGGGCTGAAGCGGTGGGTGATGGCCGAGGTACCCTCGGTGGTTCACTGGCTACCGGAGTACGTCGGGATGGGCATCGACGGGGTGTCCATCGGCAGCAACGACCTGACCCAGTTGATGCTCGGCGTCGACCGAGACTCGGAGATCTGCGCAGAGGTGTTCGACGAGTCCGATCCCGCGGTGCTCGACGCCATCGGCCAGATCATCTCCACCGGACGGCGGCTGGGCATCACCACATCGCTGTGCGGACAGGCCCCGTCGACGAAACCCGAATTCGCCCAACGCCTCGTCGAACTCGGGATCACGTCGGTCTCGGTGAACCCCGACGCCGTTGACGCGACCAGACGAGCGGTCGCCGCGGCGGAACGGCGGTTGTTGTTGGCGGCGGCACGCTGACGAGGACGGCCGACGAACCACCCTCGGGGGGTCCAGGTGGGCCAGTCGGGTTCGCCGACGGCTATCCCGCACAGCGATACGAGCTGGTAGCGGCGAGAAAATGGTCCTTGAGCCGCCCGAAGACCACATCGCCCGGGAATTGACGCGATGAGCCACTAGGGTGGGCCACATCCGAGAGGAGGCCCATGTCCACGCTGTACATCAAGCAGAAGATGCTCTCGCCGAGCGGCAAGTTCACCGTGCTCGATCAGGCCCAGCAACCGCGATACCTCGTCAGCGGCAGCTTCATGAAGATCCCCAAGAGCTTCACCATCACCGACACCTTCGACCGGCCGGTTGCCGAGATCACCAAGGCGGTGTTCAGCTTTCAGCCGAGGTTCACCGTCGAGATGAATGGCCGGTTGGTGGCGACGATCCGCAAGGAGTTCAGCTTTTTCAAGCCCCGCTACACCATCGACGGTGCCGGCCTCGACGTCTCCGGCGATTGGTGGGACATGAATTTCAGCGTCCTGCGCGGCGGGCAGCCGGTCGCCACGATTCACCGAAAGCTGTTGAGCTGGGCCGACACCTACGAGGTCGAGGTGGTCGATGAGTCGCTCGAGGCGACGATCATCTCGCTGGTGGTCGCGATCGATCGGGTACGAGCCGACAGCGACGGCGCAAACGCCTCAGCCACGTTCTGAGGTCACCAACGGCCAGAAGATGTCGTCGACGATCGAGTCGATGCGATCGTCGCCGACCCGCTCGAGGCGCATCAGCAGATCGTGCCGCATCAGGTCGAATGGCAGGTCGAGCACCGACTGCGGCACGTGGTCGAGGTCGATCTCGCCACGCTCGGCGGCCCGGGCGAAAATGTCGGCGGCGCGGGTGTTTCCGGCACCGTGCAGCATCTGCTCGCGAATCGCGGCGGGGGTGTATCCGGAACTGTCATGGAGTCCGGCGAAGGCCGCGCTGACGACGGCGAGCATGCCCGAGCGCGCGTCGTTCATGGTGTGGAGCAATTGCCGGATGTCTTCGCGCAGGCTGCCGGTGTCGGGGGTTTCGGCGGGAGTGTTGGCGGCGTAGTCGGTGAGAGCGGCCAACACCAGATCGTCCTTGTTGGGCCATCGGCGGTAGAGCACGCCGACGCCGGTCTTCGCGCGCGCGGCGACCGATTCCATGGTCAGTCTGGCGAATCCGACGTCGACCAGCTCGTCCCACGCGGCCTGCAGCAAGGCCTGTTCCAACTCGGGCCCACGGCGACGCCGCCGTGGGGTCTCGGTGCGCTCGGCCGTCATGTCGACATCGTAGTCACCGCCGATGAATAAGGACGGTTTACATTCCTTATCTTGGCGCGTAGCGTCCATAAGGAATGGATTCCTCTCTTAAAGACGGGAGGTCGTGATGACCACGACCGACACACCCCTTGACGACAAGATCGATCCGCAGGTGCTCAAAACGGCGATGGTCCTCGTCGTCGGCGCCCTTGCCGTGGTGTTCGACACCACCATCGTCAGCGTCGCACTACACCAACTGGCCGTCGACCTACACGCATCGGTCACCACAATCCAATGAGTGATGACGGGTTACCTTCTCGCACTTGGTATTGCAGTGCCGCTGAGCACATGGGCGCTGGCCCGGTTCGGCGGGAAACGCGTGTGGATGGTCTCCCTCGCGGTGTTCCTGATCGGCTCCATCGGCTCAAGTCTCGCGTGGAGTGCCGGCGCCCTCATCGGATGGCGGGTGCTGCAGGGCCTCGGTGGCGGACTGATGTTGCCGGTGATGACGACCATGATCATGCAGGCCGCCGCCGGCCGCGCCATCGGGCGCACGGTCACATGGGTGGCACTACCCGCATTGCTCGGCCCCATCCTCGGACCGCTGGTCGGTGGCCTCATCATTAGTCAGCTGAGCTGGCGGTACATGTTCTGGGTCAACGTCCCGTTCTGTCTCATCGGCTTGTTCCTCGCGTGGCGGTACCTCGAGAAAGAGCCGACGCCGCAGCAGTTTCCGCGTCTGGACGTCTGGGGCCTGGTTGCCTTCGCCCCGGGTATCGCGTGCGTGATCCTCGCGTTGTCGAACGCGGGCGGCGAGGCCGGATTCGCCCACCCCGACGTCCTCGTGCCCCTGACCGTGGGCGTCGTCGCCCTGATCGTCTTCGCCCTCCACGCATTGCGGACGTCCGCGCCGCTCATCGACATTCGCCTGCTGGCCACGCGATCGGTCGGCTCTTCGTCGACGGTGATGTTCTTGTCGGGGTTCGCCCTGTACGGGGCGATGCTGGTACTGCCGCTCTACTATCAGGAGGCGCGCGGCGCCTCCGCGCTGACGGCGGGAATCATGCTGGTACCGCAAGGAATCGGCACCTTGCTGAGCCGGCAGATCGCAGGTCCGCTCACCGATAGCATCGGCGCCCGGATGATCGCCACCGCCGGATTCCTGATCACGGCGGCGGCGACCATCCCGTTCTGCTTCGCCGACGCGCACAGCAACGCCTGGATGCTCGCGGCGTTCCTGGTGGTGCGCGGCGTCGGGCTCGGCGCCATCACGATGCCCGTGATGACCGCGTCCTATGTGGGTCTCGACCGCGATGCCATCGCGCATTCCAGCGTGCTCACCCGCACCACCCAGCAACTCGGCGGGTCGTTCGGGACCGCGGTACTCGCCGTCCTCCTGACCTCCCAGGGATTTCACGCCGCATTCTGGTGGGCAACGGGTTTCGCCCTGGCAGCCACCCTGCTGTGCGTCTGGCTCCCCGGGCGCAAGGAGGTTCTCGAGGCGGCTGCGGCGGCCCGTCGGTCAGCGTGACAGCCCGGCGCGCGCGTGCTCGAGATGCTGCGCCGACGCGTTACGCAGGTGGACGAGGTCGCTGGCGACCGAGGCGAGGGTGAACCCGTCGGCCAGTCTCCGCGCCGCGGTCTGACCGTCGCTCGTGTGGATACCGGCCGCGATACCCGCCTTCTGTGCTGCGGTCCGAATGCGGGCAAGAGTCTCCTCAAACCGCTCGTCGATCGAGGGATCGGTGGAGGTCGCGCCGCCCAGCGCCAGTCGCAGGTCCGACGGGCCGACGTAGATCCCGTCGAGTCCTGGTGTCGCACAAATCGCTTCGACGTTGGCAATTCCCTGCTGCGTCTCGATCATCGCAAGGACGACGGTCTCGTCGTCGGCGGTGGCCGGAGTCGGCCCGATCCGCAGTTGCGATCGCATCGGGCCGTAGGACCGGACCCCGGAGGGAGGGTATTTCGCTGCCGCGACGGCAGCAGCGGCTTCGGAAGCGGTGTTGATCAACGGCACGATCACCCCACTCGCCCCGCCGTCGAGCGCGCGCCCGATCATCGCCGCGTCGTTGGCCTCCACCCGCACCATGCTCACCGGGCCACCGGCGGCGTCGATCGCCGTCAGATTGGTGATCATTCCCGCATAGCCGATGAGTCCGTGCTGGAGGTCGAGGGCAATGTAGTCCCAGCCGACGTGCGCGAGCCATTCCGCGGCGATCGGGCAGTCCAGGACCGACCAATAGCCGAGGATGGGTTCGCGGTCACGCACTCGCTGCGCGAAAGTCGCTCTGCCGGTCATGTTCTCGCCTATCGGTTGTAGTTGGGCATGGGTCCGCGCAGGTCTGCGCCGACGTCGGCGCAGGCGCTCATCACCTCGTCGGGTAACGGCCCCTTCGCGAGGATCTCCAGATTGGCACGCAGGTGCTCGACCCTGGAGCCGCCGAGCAGGATGGGCCCGGCCGTGGGTGTGGATCGTAGCCAGCGAAAGGCGAGCTCCACCAACGTCATCTCGGCCTTGTCGGCGATGGTCGTCAACGCCTCGATCGCCTCGAACACGGCACGGTTCCAATAGCGCTGCTTGTACATCTCGGCGAGCTTGGACGTTCCGAAACGCCCCTCGCCGGGATCGGCGTCGAAGCGGTGCTGCCCGGTCAGCAGGCCACCGCCGAGAGGGTTGTAGACCATCGTGACGAGATCGGTGACGCGCGCGAACTCCGCGTATTCTTCCTCGATGCGACGGGCCAGGAGGTTGTAGAGCTGTTGGGCCACCACCGGTCGGGCGATGCCCAGAGCATCGGCCGTGTGGTTGAGCTCGGCGATCTGCCACGCGGCGTAGTTCGACACCCCCAGAGCGCCGACCGTGCCCGCGTCCATGAGTTCGCCGACAGCGGTGAGGGTTTCGGCGAGTGAGGTCCTACGGTCCGGTTGAT